>CAZNYV010000033.1:303-16539 GCA_964577355.1 uncultured Campylobacteraceae bacterium | reverse complement strand
ATACTTCATCTGTCCATATCCCTGTGTCAAATACGGCATGCGGATGGATTGAGTTGATTCGCACATTGTATTTGGCTAGCTCTAGCGCTGCGACACGGGCGAGTTGAGTCTGTCCAGCTTTTGCCACGCTGTAGGCTCCAGCGGCAGGGCCAGGGGCTGGTACATTTTTACTAGCTATCATCACAACTGCAGGATCGATTCCGAGTTTGAGATAAGGAATAGCCTCTTTGAGCAGTAGAAAATGACTTGTTAGGTTGATGTCCATGCTTTTTTGCCACATTTCAAGACCTAGCTCATCAATATTTGCACTTGGTGGAAAAATTCCTGCATTTGAGACGATAATATCAAGCCCACCAAAGGCAAGAATTGTTTTTTCGATAGCTGATTTTAAATCTTCAGCACTTGTGACATCGCATTTGATGCCGATAATTTCAGCTTTTTTATACATTGTCTCTATACTGGGGTTGATGTCCAATGCGGCTACACATGCGCCATTTGCTGCGAACTCTTCAGTGCAAATCTTGCCAATACCGCTAGCCGCACCAGTGATAAGAACGATTTTGCCAGCAAACTCTGGGCTTTTGCCGCCCTTTTTTAGTTTTGCTTGCTCAAGCTCCCAATACTCTATCTCGAACAGATATTTTGCTCCAAGAGTGTTCCAGCCACCAATGCTTTCAGCATTAAGGATTGAGTCAAGTGTATGCGTTGCAATATCCCTGATGATTTTGGCATCCTTTAATGATGCTCCAAAGGCAACAAGTCCAGAGTCTTTTAGTATGCCGTAGTTTGGAGCGGGATTAATGAGCGTGTGGTCTGCATCTTTGTGCGTCTCAAAATATGCTTTGTAATTATCACTAAACTCTTTTGCATTCACTGCAAAATCATTGTCAAAAAATGCACCAAATCTCTTTGTTCGTATGGTATGGTCTGGTGTCAATGGACCTCTTTGGACTAGCTCTTTGGCATTTGAAAGAGTAGCGAAGGACGAAGGAGTATTTATAGTGATTAGCGCCTTTTTGGCTACTTTTGAGACTTCGTGACGAATTTTGGCAATAGCGATAGGTTCAAATGGTTTTGCTTCCTGAAGAGAGGGCTTTTTGCCATTGTCCGCAATATATTTTTCAGCCATTGCGACCATCTCAATCATATTTTCATACGAAGTTTTGGCATCATCTGCAAAAGAGAATAGCCCGTGATTTAGTAGAACTATCCCTTTTGTTTTGCTCCAGTCGATGTTTTTTGTAGCTTCATAAACTGTTTTTGCGAGAATAAAACCTGGCATAACATAATCTATTATGACAACCGAGTCGCCGTATATCTCTTTGATTTTTTCTTTGCCATTTGGCGTGTTTGTTACTGTGACAACTGCGTCCGTGTGGGTATGGTCGACGAATTTAAAAGGAATAATTGCGTGCAGTATCGCTTCAATTGATGGAGTTGGGGCATTTGGGTCTATCATCGCCGCTCTCTCATAGTTGACCATATCGGTATCGGATAGAGTTTCCAGCTTTGCGAGTTTGAGTAGAGTGTCCATTCTGACAGGTGCAAACCCAGCTTTTTCGATAGTCGCCAAATCCCAGCCAGAGCCTTTGACATAGATAATATCTTCACTCTCGCCAAAAATATTTGTGACACTTGATTTGACAGATGTATTACCTCCTCCGTGAATCACGAGAGAGTCGTCAGCCCCGAGCAGTCTAGATGTGTTAACTCTCATAGCTAAGTCATCATTTGTGTATTTTGCCGCTTCTGTGTCGTTCCATAGTGATTTAATCATATTAGTTCCTTTTTGTAGCTCTCTTCATCAAATCCGATTACTACTTTGTTTTTGTGTTCTATTACTGGGCGCTTTATCATTGTTGGTTCTTCGCATAGCGCTTCTAGTTTTTCACTCTCGCTCATATTTTTGTAGTCAAGTCCGCTAGAGCGATATTTTGTACCTTTTGTGTTAAAAAGCTTGTCCATGGTGACCGCTTTTGCCCATGACTCAATTTGTAATTTGCTAGGTTTTGTCTTTTTGAAATCCACAAACTCAAACTCCGCTCCCGTGGCTTTTACGAAGTCGAGTGCTTTTTTGACGCTTCCGCAGTTGGGTATGCCATATATTTTCATTTTTACACTTTTTGTAGTAGTTTTGTTATGCTATTTTTATCAGGTTTGCATCGACCTTTTTCGCAGATTAGCTCCGTGATAAATTTGGCTGGTGTGATGTCAAATCCGTAGTTGAGTCCTTTTGTTCCAACGGGCGCTACGCAAACGGTTGCGACTTTGCCATTTTTGCCCATTCCGCTCATATACAAAAGCTCATCCGCACTTCGCTCTTCTATCTCAATAAGTGAGCCATTTTCAAGGCTCATATCGAATGTCGAAGTAGGTAGGGCAACATAAAAAGGCACCTTGTGTTCTTTTGCGGCGAGTGCTTTGAGGTATGTGCCTATCTTGTTTGCGGTGTCGCCATTTGCCGTCACTCTATCGGCGCCGACTATGCACATATCCACCATGCCCCTCATCATCAAAAGTCCACCCATATTGTCGGCTACAAGAGTATGGTTGACTCCTGCAAATCCGAGCTCATATGCTGTCAGGTTAGCACCTTGATTTCTAGGTCTTGTCTCATCCACCCAAACATGTACTGGTATGCCTCTCTCTTTTGCTACATAGATTGGAGCGAGTGCGGAACCGTACCCTAAAATAGCCAGTGCGCCAGCATTGCAATGAGTGAGGATATTTACGGTTTTGCCTGTTTTTTTGTATATTTTTTCGATGATGTCAGCGCCATATTCGCCGATTTTGCGACTACCAGCTATTTCCTGTTCCTCTATTCTCATCGCCTCATCGAGAGCTATTTTGACCATATTTTTTGGATTTTTGGCTATTTTTTCACTTATTCTATCTACTGCCCAAGCTAGATTGACTGCTGTTGGTCTAGCATTTCTAACTACTTTGGCCAGTTTTTTATACTCTATCAGTCCGCCATTTGCCTCTTTTGCTGCAAAATATGCACCATATGCCCCGACATTGCCAATAACTCCAGCACCTCTAACAATCATATCGCGAATAGCTATCATTGCTTGCTCGCTCGTTCGGATGGTTACCATCTTGTTGGCGTGTGGCAGTAGCGTTTGGTCGATGACTCTTAGAGCACCTTTTTCAAATTTAATTGCTTGTAGTATCACTGTTTCTCATTTTGTTTAGTATTTTTTTGATTCCGATATATACTCCACGAGGAATCCAGAGTGCCAAATATCCAGTCATCCCCCATTCTAGCGGATGAAAAGGTCTGTCACTAGAAAAAATCATAATAACTTTCTCGGGTAGTGTTGCATTGTGCCAAATCGTAGCTAGACCCAGAAGTGTCACAAAATATATTAGTAGCTCTCGCTTTAGGATGCTCATCTCAATACTCTTTTGATGGTGTCAAAAATATCGTTTATATTGTCTAGTTTTTGGAAGTTTATGACGAACTCGCGAGCAAGTTTGATGACAGCTTTTTCGACGATTGCGCGCTGTTTTTCATCTTCGATGCTCTCGATTTCGAGTATGTGCGCTACTCCCATCTGTCTCCTCATCATCTTGCACCCTGCAAAACCAACTGTCTCGCTGAGTATCTGTTTCATCATCAGTTCTTTGAACTCGCTTTTAGCATCATCCATATCTTCAAAATAAGGTTTCGCCAACATCGCACTTTCATCTTGTTTGTCCCAAAGAGCTAGAAATTTGGACTCAAAAAGTTTGAGGATATTGATGGCGCTCCCCAAAAGCCACTCGCTATACTCTTTATCTTCGTGAATAATGCATGAGCAGTAGGCCATGAGCAGATTTCCAAAAACAGCTCCAGTATCAAATCCAATAGGTCCAAAAAATGCAAATTCGCTATCAATGACAAATGTCTCGTCTTGATTTAACATTACAGAACCAGTATGCAAATCACCGTGTATAAGTGCTTCTGATTTGTTCATAAATATATATTTTAGCTGCATAGCTTTGATTTTGAAGGCGTCATCGTGACGGATTTTTTTGACTTCTTCGTCGATTTCTGGATTGTGGCGGTTCGTAGGGTCAGTCATATACGGAGAGGTAAATACAAAATCTTCGGTTAGTTTGCACAGCTCTGTATTCATCATAAATTGGCTCATAAGTGCCCTTTTGTCTGCACTAGAGAGGGCAAAAGACGAAGTGTTGAAAAGTGTATTTGCCATATATTCGGATATGTGCTCTGCGAAATGTGGATATGTCACGCCCTCGACTATGCCTTTTCGCATGATAATATGGTGGTCGAGGTTTTGCATCGCTATGAGGCACATCTCCTCATCTGTATGGTGTATTTTTGGCACATAAGATGGGCAGAGTCTTTCATATTCTAGCATCGAACGGATTTCGTATCTCATCCGTTCTTTGGCAAGCGGGTAACTCTCTCCTACGCATCTCAGGTATGGGATTGCTTGCTTGATAATGATGGAGTTTGCTTTGTTGTTTGCGCTTGACACGATAAAGACCATGTTGAGGTTGCCATCACCTATCTCTTTCGCCTCTATCTCGTCTCCAGCAAAAAATCCGCTGAGCTGTTTTGTGTTTTTGACATACTCTTTGATATTGTTTTCGTCCAAAATATAGTAGCTCATGCCAACTCCTCTAATAATCTTTTAGTGCTCTTTTTGTTTCTATGTTTGCCTGTTTTTCTTTTAGTGCATCTCGTTTATCATGAAGCTTCTTGCCTCTTGCTAGTCCGATTTGCAGTTTGATTTTATTCTTTGCATTTGCATAGATTGAGATTGGGACAATTGTCAGCCCCTCTGTTTTGACTCTATATTCTAGCTTGAGAAGCTCTTTTTTGTGCATGAGCAGTCTCTTTGGTCGCTTCTCATCACTTTTGAATGCTGGATTGGCTGTTTGCAAGTGCGAAATATGTATCTCAAATGCAAAAGCTTCCAGATTGATTATTCGGACAAAACTATCTTTGAGGTTGACTCTAGCGCACCTGATTGCCTTTGCTTCGGAGCCTATTAGCTCTATTCCAGCTTCATATTTTTCTAGTATTTCATAATCATGAAACGCTTTTTTGTTTGTACTGTAAGTTGCGCCCATTATTGTATTTTAAAAATCGAACTGCCAGAGCCAGAGAGGAACCATCTACCGTCATTGTACTCATAAAACTCGGGATATTTTTTGAGAACGGCACGGAAAAGGTCGTTGAGCTCTAGCGGGTGGTATCGTTCTAGTATTTCTGATGTTTTGAGAATCGAGAGATGCTCTGCTAGCTTACTGTCCATACTATCCATATATAGCTTGCGAAAAGTCTTATAAACCTCGATAGTTGAGCACTCTATCTCAGGCGTCAGTACATTTAGTGAAGGTATGTCGTCGTTTTCAAATACTTCTACTATTTCGCCTATGCCACTGACATTTGCTGAGTTGTATTGATAGACAAAAAACGGCACATCTGCACCAACTTTTGCTCCAATACTGGCTAAGTCATCTATGCTGATACCCAGCTCCATTGTCTCGTTTATCATATGCAAGAAGGTAGCAGCATTCGAGCTTCCACCGCCTAGACCGGCGAATTTTGGGATATTTTTTTGTACCATGATTTTGTTGTATTTACAAAACTCTACGATTTGCTTGCTAGGCATAAAATCAGTCAGAGCCATAAACGCTTTGAATATCGTATTGTCCTTGCGCTCACATAAAAAGTCACCCACGACCTCAAATGTCTCACCACTACCCCTATCGAACCACATCTTGTCGCTTAGCTCTTTTAGAAGCACGAACCTTGATATGATTTCATGGTATGTTTCTCGTGTGCCGACTACTTTTAGAAATATATTTAGTTTTGCATAGGAGTCGTAGATTCTTTTGTCCATCTATTTTGTTTCTTTGGTCTTTTTTGCAAATGTATAAAACTGCTTGATGTTTTCTTCGTTGAATACTGCTTCGGCAGCTTCTTTGTTCAGGGTTTTTATCTTGTTGATAACTTCTTCACGAAATATGCTGATTTCATGTGGCGCTTCGAAGCCTAGCTTGACCTGTCCACCCTCGACAGATATGACTTTGACATGTACGGTATCGCCTAGCACTACGCTTTCGCCGATTTTTCTGGTTAATATGAGCAAAGTGATCCCTCTAAAATTTTTCTACGCCGTTTAAAATATAACTTACTTTTTCTTTCCCGACCCGAATAATACTAAAGAATTGTTCAAATTTGAGTAGGTAATCGCCCTCACTCTTGTTGTCTAGCTCATCAAAAGCTATTTTCTTGCCGTTTAGAATATCTTCTGCACTTTTGGAGCAAATATTTGTCGGCAAATCTATGAAATCGAGCGGGTGCAGGGCTTTTTCATTTTCGAACACAAACCGTCCTTCACACAGTCTCTCTAGTGAGCAAAGAGAGCCGTCCACTCCTAGCGAATTTGCCAATATCTGTCCTAGTGTGCGGATATATGTTCCCTCGCTAACACTTGCTTCAAATGTAACAAATGGGTGCGAATATGAAATTAGCTTTACTGAGTATATTTTGACATCCATCGGTTTGACCTCAAAATCCCGTCCGTCTCTTGCTAACTCATAAGCTTTTTTACCATTTATTTTTTTGGCGCTGAACTTCGGCGGGAGTATGGAGCTGATGGATAGGAGCTCTTGGAGCTTGGCGGTTATCAGCTCAATATCAAAAGACTCCAGCATCTCTATGCTCTCGACTCTCTCTATGTCTAGTGTCTCGCTAAAAGCACCTAGCCAAAGTGTAGCGCGATAGCTTTTTGGGGTTTTGCTCAGGAAGCGAAAGAGCTGTGGGTATTTGCCAAATGCCATGACAAGCACGCCTTTGGCGAATGGGTCTAGTGTGCCGCTGTATCCTGCAGTCTTGACCTTGTATCGCTTGCGTACTCTTTGCAAAAATGTATTGGATGATATGTGGGCTGGCTTGTATGCCACAAATAGTCTATTTTGGTTTGGATGCAATCTTGTTCTTTGGGTTGATATATGTTGATTCTACAAAATAGGGGCTAAAAAGTACTCTGAGGGAGTTGGTTTTGGAGAGAGAAACCCGAGAGCTGTGAGGCTCTCGGATAGGGAAAGGGAGAAATTAGTATCTGTATCTGAGGTAGGCCATAATGTCATTAGCTGATTTGACAGCATCGCCAGCCATACCACCAGCAGCAGCTACATCGGATATTTTCATAGGAGCACCATCATCTCCGAAGAAGCCTTGGCTACCAGTATAGTCATAGTCTATATGTGTATATCTGACCTCAGCTGTAAGAGTTTTGCCTAGGATTGGTTGGATATAGTAAACCTCTTTTGCACTACCACGAGCAGCAAGTTTTGAACCAATCATAGTGTCTTCACCATATGTAAAGCTTCTCCAATATTTAGAGCCTTGGTTGTACTCTAGACCAATTTTACCATCAGCTGTAAATACTGCTGGCATTTGTACGCCAAACCACCAAGAGTTACCAGTTTCTGATTTATTTGAACCAAGCATACCAATCGCTGAGCCTGCCGCATATGGCGTACCTCCAACATTTTGATGTTGGTTCTTATTATTTGGATCTGTTTTGCTCATTGCCCAGCTAGCAAAAGCAGTAGTATTGTCTAGGAAGTCCCCAAGACCACTACCTATGCCAGTTGAAATTGCGCTAACAGTTAGTCCATACATATTACCAACATTTTGGAATGACATTAGACTTGAAGTTGCCATTAAATTTGCAAGTGCTGTTCCTGAGCTAGCACCACCACCAGCCTGTGTTTGCATTGCTGTAAGATATGCTTGATAAGCACCCATTGTATTTGCCATCGCATTTCCATCAAAACCAATTAGGTTCCAAGCTTTAAATGCTTGCGTAGTTACACGATACTGTCCATTGTCGTATGGTGTAAAGATAAATCCGAACATGTCTATATTTGGATTTTTCATTTTGTCACTCATATAAGCTGAATATGAACCAAGACCAGTTGAACTCATATCTTGATTTAGACCAGGCTGAGAATTTGTAAGACCTCTACCCATGCAAAGTTTGAATGCCATACCTGGGACACCTGTTACTTTGTCTAGTAGGAAGTTGAAGCTAGCGCCATCGAACTCAACATTTATCATGTGACCATTTGGAGATGCTTCTTTGTCATCTTCTCTGAGGTTCGCTAGTGTGCCATTTGTAGATGCTCTACGACCGATACTAGCAGTGTATGGAATGTCACCGATGTCACCGAAGTATATAGCGTATAGAGTTTTTACTTTTACATCATTTCCGCCAGCGTTTTCATTGCTTACCCAGTCAAAGTTTGAGTATCCAGCACCAGAAGCCACATTTGCTTGACTGTGATTTGCTGAGTCACCAAAGTTTTTATTGTAAGAAAGTTGACCGATGAAGCTAATGTCTTTTCTAGGAGCAGCTTTTAGTCCTAGCCAAAGTCTGTTTGACAAGACGCCATTGTTGCTTTCGTTGCCAAGAGCTGTTTTGTTAGATAGCATATCGTAGCTCACTCTATAGTCAGCATCCCATTTGAGGTTGTCCCCACCAGTTCTGACTTTTAGCTCTTTTAGCTCGTTTGCTATATTCGCTAGGTTTGCGCCTTCTTGAGCTTTTTTGAGCTCTTCTACTTGTGCTTTTAGAGCATTTAGCTCTGCCTTCATTGCATCTACATCTGAATTAGCAAATCCTGATGTAGCTAGTGCAGCTACTGCTGCTAGTGATAAAAATCTTTTCATAAACTCTCCTGTTTAATTAAAATACTTTGTCGAACCAAGTCCGTCAAAGCAGTTGGGGTGTGACCCCCTGCAACACCTCTAAGACTACGCAAACAACTTGCGAGAAAGAGGATTAGTTTGTCAAATCAACCACAAGCTGGCACATTGCCACTGTCATTGCCGTATTCATGCAAGAAATCATGTAGATTGTCTTTGTGTTGTTTGAATGGACCACCAAAGTAAGCTTTGCTAGGAGCTGCTTCTGGTTTTTTTGAATTGACATGTGCATCTACTAGAGCTTTGCCATCATTTGAGAATAGTTTGTCCCATTCTGCTTGTGAATGAAGCGCAGCACCTTTTACGCCATTACCATGGCAAGATTTACAAGCTTTTAGATATAGCTTTTGTCCAGCTTCAACGCTTGCAAAAGCGCTTGTAGCAGAAATCAGCGCACCAAGTGCAACTGAAGCGACTAATATTTTTTTCATATGTTCTCCTCGTGAAATTTGGGTTTTAAAGGATGTTTTTGTGTACACCACTTATTTAAAAACATAATAATTCTAGACTAAGGGACTTTAAATCAAACTTAAATTGTCCGATTTTTTCAAAATTATTTTTGATGAACATCTGAAATTCAAAAAACTTATATTGATAGAATAAATAACTCGTCTCTATTTGGCTGCTAGAGCGTACAGTCTAGCGTATTCATCACAGCTATTTAGAAGCTCGGTGTGTTTGCCTTCGCACACTATTTGTCCATGCTTTAGTACGGCTATTTTATCTGCATTCTGGATAGTGCTCAGTCTGTGTGCTATGATAATTGTGATACATTCTGACGATATGCTATCTATCGCTGCTTGGACCTTTTGCTCACTTTCGTTGTCAAGTGCGCTTGTTGCTTCATCCAATATCAAGATGTCTGGTTGTTTGTAAATCGCTCTAGCTATTGCTATTCTCTGTCTTTGCCCGCCAGAGAGATTGACTCCAAACTCATCCAATAAGGTATTGATGCCGTCTGGTAGTGTTGAGACGAAATCCCAAGCATTGGCTCGTTTTAGTGCTTTTACCACTCTTTCGTTGTCTAGTTCGCCACCATATGCGATATTTTGAGCTATGGTGTCGTTGAAAATATATATCCTTTGTGTGACAACAGCTATTTTGGCTCTGAGTGCTGATAGGGCAAACTCCTTGGTATCTATGCCATTGAAATTTATAACACCAGAGTCTGGGTCATAGAATCTCAACAAAGCATTAATGGTGGAGCTTTTGCCTCCACCACTATCACCCACAAGTGCGACTTTTTGTCCAATAGAAGCGTCAAGCGTAATGCCTTTTAGGGCTTCATTTTCACCGAAGCTAAGTCTGACATTCTTGAAGCCTATTTTCTGAATCTTGAAGTCGATAGGTCTATTGCCACCAATAATAGTTGGTTGTTTGTCTAAATAGTCAAAAATTCGCTCGCCAGCTGCGACTGCGTCTTGCATCAAGTTTGATATATTGGCTATTCGTTTAACGGGCGTGTAAATCATGAAAAGTGCTGCCATGAAGCTAAAGAAGCTTCCAACACTCATTCTGCCTTCAATAACCTCCATACCGCCGACAACAATAACTGCTGCTATTGCGAATGAACCAATAGTTTCCATAATAGGGCTGACTAGCTGGGCAGTTCTGACGCTTTTCATGGAGATAGATAGAAACTCTTTGTTGGTTTTGGCGAAACGAGAAAGCTCGAACTCTTCACAGTTGTTAGCTTTGATGATTTCGATGTTATTGAAGATTTCTGTCAATCTCGATGTGAGGTCAGAGTTTTTGTCTTGTGATTTGTGTGATATTTTTTTTAATTTTCTAGCCAGAGTGATTAGTGGATACAACAATAATGGCATTATTACCAAGAAGTAAAATGCCAGATGGGCGTTTTGATAAATGACGACAAATAGCAAAGCTGTTACAGTTAGGATTTCTCTGGTAATCTCTGGAACTGACGATGAGACAAATCCCTGCACTCTAGCTATATCTGCTGTTACTCTACTAATCATTTCGCCACTTCGTTGTGCATTGATGAAGCCAAGATCTAGGCGCATCATATTGTCTAGTAAATCCTCACGAAGCTTTCTGACTATGTCTTGACCGATAAATGAGGTGTAATAAGTTTGCACATAGATACCGATGCCTTTCGCTGTGTACATCACAATAATAGCGATTGGCATTAGCTTCAACATCGCAACATCTTTGTTAATAAAGATATCATCTAGGATTGGCTTGACAAGATACGCCGTTGCTGCAGAGCTAGCTGAGACTAGAATAATACCGATAATGGCTAAGGCATACTGCTTTGCATACTGCTTGGCATAATTAAAAAACCTCTTCGATACTGCTTTTGTTCCGATTGTTTGCAAGTATTGCCTTTGTGTGTTTGATGGCTTATCTTACCCAACGAGTAGTTAATTTTTATGCCACAAAGCTATAATTGCGGCAATGAAACAAAATATATTTATAACTGGAACAGGCACCGATATTGGTAAAACCTACACAACTCTCTCCCTGATAAAGGCTCTTAGCGCCAAAGGAATCAAGGTGGGCGTGATGAAACCGATAGAGACAGGTGTAAAAACCATACCAGAGGATGCCAATGCACTGTTTGAGTTGGCAAAGAAATACAATCCAGCATTGTCAACGCTTGATTTGGAAGATATATGTCCACTCTCGTTTCATCTACCAGCCGCTCCAGATATTGCTAGAGGCGGGTTTCCTATAGATTTTGACTTGATAGCACATTGCCATGAAAAAATTGCCAGCCTCAGTGATATAGTTTTGGTCGAGGGAGCTGGCGGACTGCTGACGCCTGTTGAAGATGGTTATTTTATGCTCAATCTAGCAGAGATGCTCAACTGCAAAATAGCACTAGTGTCGCATGCAAGACTAGGCTGTATCAATGAGATAATGCTCAATGAAAGAATGCTCAAATTTAGCAGACTAAAGTTTATCATGGCTGTCAATCAGCGTGCGGAAGATACGATATTTGAGCAAAACAGCCTCCCGTATCTCCAAAAATCAGTCAAAAACTTGTTCTTCCTGCCTCGTCAGCTAGACGCTATGGCGGATAGGATTATCAGTGGTATTTAAGAGGGCTCACGGACTCAAATACTTCTCGATTTCGGGAATACTTTTCACCACTGCAAGTGCAAAGCTATCATCTTTAGCAACATCTTTTGGCAGTAGCCTAAAAGCAAACCACTCCAAAACCTCATCTGGGCTCTCTCCGCCTACTGAAACTACAATCTAATTTTCAATAATTTACTCTTTTGAAGCTCGCATTAAGCGAAAACATTTGCAGCGTAAGGGTCTGATTTTGCTTTGCAAAACAGGGGCACCCAACGCGAAACCGTTTGAGTGAATGTGAGCAAAAAGTAGAGTAAAACTAACAAAATAATAATTTAATGGGGATTCAATGACAAAAAAGATAGTAATTTCAGTAGCGACAGCGTGCATTTGCGCAACAGGCTTGGTAGCGGAAGATATCGAGGAGTTTGGGGCAAATGTAGGCAAATTGTCTCAAAAAGAGCTTTCATCAACACAAGCAGTGGAGATATATTCTAGAAAAGATATCGAAAACTCAAAGGCAAAAGATATTTATGAGTTTCTTGGCTCGAACACAAGCGTGATAACTGCGCCGTATTTTGGAAATAAATTTGCTCAGTCACTCGATATCAGAGGGTTTGGCGGTCAAAATGGATATGAAGATGTGGTTGTAGTAATAGATGGCAAAAGAGTCAATAGCATTGATCAGACATCTCAGTTGCTGTCGGCTATTTCGATAGACTCAATTAAGAAAATCGAGATATTAAAAGGCTCAGGTGGTGTTGAGTACGGCGATGGTGCAAATAGTGTAATATCTATCACTACTATGGATTACGATGGATTTACAATCGGGGGCTCATACGGTACTTATAACACCAAAAAAGAGTGGGCTACATACGGATACAAAGGCAAAAACTTCAACATCTCAGCAAGCGGTGATTTCTCTAGTGATGATGGGGCGAGAAAGTTTGACTCCTCTGGAAATGACGCCAATTCTTTTGCTAGGAACGGTTCTATTTCTGTAAAATATTTGCCAACGGATGCATTGTTACTTAGTTTGTCGAAAAATTACTCACACATAGACACGAGATACAGTGGCTCTCTCACGGAGGCACAATTTGATAATAATCCATCGATGTCAGGAAATGGTCCATCTAGGCAAGTTTATGATATTGACTCTATAAACGGCGGTGTATCTTATGACTTTGGACACGGTATTACTATGGATTTAAACATATTTGATGACAAAAAAACATCAAATAATGTAACCTACTCATGGAAGTCATACTATGACTATAAGTCATTTAATGGCTCTATTGCAAAAAAAACCTCCTTATTTGAGGTTTTGGTAGGTATTGATGGATTTGACGGTAAACGAGAATCTGTGACGAATGATACAAGCAAAAGCAATCTTGCAGTTTTTGCAAAATCAATTGTAAAGCTTGGCAATAGTACGCTAGAGCTTGGAGCTAGAGATGAAAAAGTAACCTACAAGTACATTCCAAACAGTGCCGCAGGACTTGATAATAGTATGTATTTGCAAGCCTATTCCTTGGGGTATAATTATAAAATTGATAAATCTCGAGGATTGTTCGCAAACTATTCCAAAAGCTATGTTGCCCCAGATATTGATTGCTTTTTTGCGACTGATACAAACACATTTGCGACGATATTTAACGGTTTCATCAAGCCTCAAAAGGTCGACAACTATAATCTTGGTTATAGCCTGATAGGCAAAAGTGACAAATTAAAACTATCATTGTTTTACGCAAAACTACAAGATGAGATTTTCTACAATCCATTACTTGGTGCATGGGGCACGAACACAAACCTAGATTCCACACACAAAACAGGTTTTGAGCTTAGTGAAAAGCATAGATTTGATGATATATATGCGGCATTTGTCAACTACAGCTATGTTGAAGCTAAAATAGACACATATGCTGGCGACTCAACATATAGCGGCAAGTATATACCAGGTGTTTCGAAACATAATCTAGTGTTTGGTGTAGACATGACACCTACAAAAGCAATCAAATTAAGCGCTTCGGAAAAACTTCGCTCATCTGCTTATAATTACGATGACTTTGAAAACACAGGAAATAACAAAGTTCCCGTATACCGCTCGACAGATTTATCCGCTAGCTATAGCTTTAAAAACTATGAAGTTTACACAAAAGCTACGAATATTTTTGGCGCAAAAAATGCTATAGTAACCTCATCGGTAGGCTACTATCCAACCGACTTCGAGGCGACATATACGATAGGATTTAAGGCGAAATTCTAATGCAAAAAATCAACATTAGAAGCTATATCCACTACAAACTAGCCAACTCACTATATGCCGGAGCGGCTATGGGTTCGATTTTTGTCATATATGCTTCCTTGCCACCAGCCCTTTTTTCGGCTGGGGGTGTGGCTTTGGCTTTTGGTGGGTGGCTTTTGGCTTTTTTTTATATGAGGCTTATGAAGTTTAGCTCCTTTTTTGTAGTTGGGTTTGGTGTAGAGCTCGTTTCTCTTGCTTTGACTATTGGATTTTTGAGGTTTGGCGCATCTAGTTGGATTGCCTTTTTTGTTTATTTTGCTTATCAGTTTGTATTTTTGTTTGGTAACTACCTTGTGCGGGCAGAGACGAAGCTATTTCGCAAAACTACCCTTTTTGCCATGTTTGACAGGGCAAGACAACTTGGGTATTTGGGTGGGCTTGGATTTTCATTTCTATTTTATGAGTGGCTTGGGCATATCGGAATTGTTGATGCAAGGGTACAAATTGGCTATCTTTATTGGTCGCTATTTGCTGTTCAAATATTTGTGTTGTTTTTTTATACTAGAGCCTTTGGCGGTTTGATAAAAGCTGCTTTGAAGCAAAAACAGGTATAATTCCGCACCGTTTTCAAAGAGACACAAAAGCAAGGGTGCTTCAAAAGTCTCAAGACTCCTACTCAACTTAGACCTTTCATTAGAGAATTTAGGCGTTTTAGGGAAGCGGAAAACAGCGATAGGCTGACGCTTACCATAAATGGAACCCTAAAATAAGATTCTTGTCACCACAACAAAAAGAAACTTTCACCATTGATGGTAATTTACATAAGCACAACATCGCTCCATTAAAAATAAGGAACAAAATGACATTTCAAGAATTTGGTCTCAAAGAAGAGATCCTAAAAGGCGTAACCGAGGCTGGTTTTATCGAGCCTAGCCCAATACAAGCACAAGCAATACCATTCGTACTTGAAGGTAGAGACATTGTGGCGCAAGCACAAACAGGTACTGGCAAGACTGCTGCATTTGGTCTAGGTATCATGAGTATGCTAGATATGAACGATGGCGTTGAAGCGCTAATCCTGACTCCAACAAGAGAGCTTTGTACTCAAGTAAGTGACGAAATATACAAACTAGGTCGTTTTAGAGGAATCAAAACTGTAGCAATCTATGGTGGACAAAGTATCTCAAGACAAGTTGACCTAGTAAGCCGTGGCGCACAAATCGTAGTAGCAACTCCTGGCAGACTTATCGACCATCTACTAAACGGCAGACTAAAAAACTTCACACCAAAATATGTTGTCCTAGACGAAGCAGACGAAATGCTAGATATGGGCTTTTTGGAAGATGTAGAAGAGATTTTTAGCCACCTTCCAAAAGAGAGACAAACACTGCTTTTCTCAGCAACAATGCCTATGCAAATCCAAAGACTTGCGGATAAAATCCTAAAAGACCCTGTAACTGTAAAAGTAGAGTCAAAAGAGGTAACTGGTGAGAATATTGAGCAATACTATCATGTAATCGAAGATTGGGAGAGAGCTGACGCGATTGTAAGACTAATCGACGCAGAAGATATATCAAGATCTATCGTATTTTGTAGAACAAAAAAAGACTCTGACGAGCTTGCAACTACACTAATCGCAAAAGGCTACCCAGCAAAAGCACTTCACGGCGACCTAGACCAAAGACAAAGAGAAGAGGTAATCAAAAACTTCAAAGCTGGGAAACTAGCAGTTCTAGTAGCAACCGATGTTGCGGCAAGAGGACTTGACATCAATGATGTTAGCCATGTATTCAACTACCATATCCCACTAGACCCTGAGAGCTATGTTCACAGAATCGGTAGAACTGGTAGAGCTGGCAAAAAAGGCAAGGCTATTACGCTTGTTAGCCCACTAGAATTTAGAGAGCTAAACAGAATCACAAAAACTACAAAAGCTCAAATCTACCATATGGAAATCCCAACTGCAGAGGATGTAGCAAAAAGACACTCTACGAGACTGATAGAAAAAATCAAAACACAACATATATCTGATATGGCAACGGAGCTTTATAATGAGCTTTCAGGCGATATGGATCAGACAACTATTATCTTGAAGGTACTTTCAAAACTACTATCAAAAAATACAGTTGGCGGACCAAGCACAATCGGAATCAGAGGTCAAGCACTTGCAAGATTGATGGAAAGATCAGCTAAGTTCGGCGATAGAGACAAT
>CAZNYV010000033.1:0-293 GCA_964577355.1 uncultured Campylobacteraceae bacterium | reverse complement strand
GGGGCGGTTATAGAGCTATCGGCGGTGGCAGAAGCGGTCGCGGTTATAGAGGCAATAGCCCTAGAAGCGGCGGTGGCGGTGAGCGAACTTATGGCGATAGACCACAAGGTGAAAGCTAGAAAAATAGAAATGAAGGCGACAGAGACCGTTCATAAGCTAAACAAACAATGCTAAAGTGTTTTTAATGTGGGGAGCTAAGCCTCCCCATTAATTGCGACACTTGCAGCCACACTCTACTTTCTCCATCTCTCATCAAAAGAGAGATAGGAGATCTCCAAATCTTCAGGTTTTCC
>CAZNYV010000032.1:0-16610 GCA_964577355.1 uncultured Campylobacteraceae bacterium | reverse complement strand
AATCATAATCGGCCTTTGGCATCCCATAAACTATACAGCTTTTCTCATCTTGCCCTAGCTTTTTTTCACCTGCATTCTTCATCGACAAGAGCCCTCTAGCACCATCAGAACCCATTCCAGTCAAGATTACACCAAGTGCATTTGAACCAGCAGTTTTGGCGACAGAGTTAAACATTACATCTACACTCGGTCTATGTCCTGAGACTTTGTCTCCAGTACCTATCTCTACCAAGTATTTTGCACCCGAACGACGAAGCACCATATGAAAATCCCCAGGCGCAATCAGCACTTTGCCAACACCCAAATATTCACCATTTTCAGCCTCTTTGACCTCCATTGCACATAGTGAATTCAACCGTTCAGCAAAAGCTTTTGTGAAATTTGCTGGCATATGTTGCACTATAATAATTCCAGGAGTGTTAGCTGGAAGCTTTGTGAGCACATCTTTTATCGCCTCTGTTCCACCAGTTGATGCACCTATTGCAATCACTTTATCTGTAGTCTCTGACAGCGCTTTGTACGCCAATCTATCGCCAGATATTTGTTTTGTGACTATCTTACCAACTTTTGTTCGTGATGCCATTTTGACTTTTGCAATCAGCTCATCCCGTATCTCATTTTTGCCATCATAGATATTTGAGTGGGGTTTACCAACAAAATCAATAGCTCCATCCTCAAGCGCGTCCAGCGTAGTTTGCGCACCTTTTTGTGTCAAAGATGATACCATGATAACTGGAGTCGGCATATAGTTCATCAGTTTTTTCAAGAATGTAATACCATCCATCCTCGGCATCTCTACATCCAAACAAATAACATCTGGACAAAGCTCTACTATTTTGTCTCTCGCTACAAAAGCATCAGGTGCAACACCGATTACTTCTATGTCTTTGTCAGACTCCAAAATATCTTTTACTGCCGCTCTAGCAGTAGCACTATCATCAACTATCAAAACTCTAATTGGCATTTGCTGTTGCTCCATTTAGTGAATTTCCTGAGTACTTTAGGTAGATTTTACCAATATCACTTCTCATCATAATCCTCCTGCCTACACTCCCACCAGTATCTTCGGCTGTTATTTTGATACGATACTCTTGCAGTATCTCTTTTGCTGTCAAAACATTACGCTTGCCAACCATCAAATCTTCATTTGTGGAAAAATTGATATTCGAGCCACCAAATATCTTAGCCTCCATATTACCTATGGAGCATCCTGAGCTCAACATCATTTCTATCATTTTTGGTATAGAGATATTTCCAAACTTCGGACTTTGCAATCCATTTCCATTCCACATTGGAAGCAGATAATGGTTCATCGCACTATGCATATACACCCTATCATACAAACATACTGCTACACATGAGCCTAGTACTGTTGAAATTTCAGTAGGTTTTGTTGCCAAACATATTTGACCCACATGTATGAAAATCTTTTCGTCCATAGAGACTACAACTCCACCGCGTCGTCAAAGTTTTCAAACAACACTTCGTTTGAGCCAAAACCCATAAAGCATTTTTCATCATTGGACAATGGAATCAGCACTGTAAATACAGTCAGCTTCTCTGGTTCACTCTCATAATCAATCGTCCCGCCGAGAGCCTCTGCCATACCTTTTGCCACACTAAGCCCAAGCCCAAGCCCTGTTTTTGGTCTATTAATCCCTCTTCCAAATTGGGCAAATCTATTATAAACAAGCATTTTGTTGGCATTTGCGATTCCCTCGCCAGAGTCCTCAAAGACCATCGCAATTTTTTCATCTTTCGTAAACAACCTAATATTTACAACACTATCGTCATATGAATACTCACAAGCATTTGACAATAAATTGAGACATATCATATATATTTTTTGACCATCGCTACAAAATGTACTGCTCAGTTCATTTGTTATATTTATTTTTAGATTCTTGTATTTGATAATGTATCGCAATGATTTTTTTACCTCATCCAAAATATCATTGATATCTATATTTGTGAAGTAATTAGCTGTCTCTCCAGCCTCAATCTCGCTGGCTGCGATGATATTTTTGACTTGAAAATCTAGTCTCAACATCTCCATATGTATCATTCCAGTAATCTCGTCAGACCTCTCTGGTCTCTTTTTTGAAATCAGATGCCCACACAGATTGAGCACTGACGAAATTGGATTATTGAACTCATTTTTTATGAGTGACAGAAACCTACTTTTGACAGAATCCATTTCAACAAGCTGATTATTCAAATCAAGAAGCTTTTTATTTAGAAAATCCAGCTCATTTAGGGAAGTATTTTTCTCTTTGAATCTCCTTTGAATCTCACCCAGCAGTTCGTCATCACTCAATTTTGTAATCTTGTTCATACCCAAAGCCTTATTAGATTTTTTTGTATATAGAGGAGCGCACTAGCGCAAAACTGTTCTTGTTGTCAGTAAGAGCTTCCGAGTCACCGATAAAGAGCATAGAACCAAGCTCCAGCAGGTTTCCGTACATATCGACAAGTGCTTTTCTAGCGGGTGGGTCAAAATATATCATCACATTTCTACAAAATATAATGTCAAATTTGTTTTTGAAAATTGCAAACGAATCAGTAATCAGATTGAAGGTTCTAAATGTAATCAAATCCCTCAACTCATTTTTTATCTTGTACGAAACCTTGCCATCGCCATTTTTTGCTCTATCAAAATGGTTTGCTACAGTATATTTTGAAAGACCGAGCACATCTTTGTCGGAGTATACTCCAGACACAGCTTTTGTGAGCACTTTGTGCGAAATATCTGTCGCGAGTATTTTTATATCCCATTCGTCAAAATCCCTAAGATTATCCTTGAGCGTCATAGCTATCGTATATGGCTCTTCACCACTAGAACAGGCGGCAGACCAGATTCTTAGTCTCTTTTTTGAGCCTTTTTTCTCAGCCAATGCCCCCAAATGAAGCTTCAAAAACTCCCAGTGAGCTGGTGAGCGAAAGAATGATGTCACATTGGTTGATATGGCATTGATAAAGAGTGTCAGCTCCTCCCCGCTCGCATCTCGCACCAAATAGTCATAATAATCAGAGAAACTAGCAAGCCCTAGCTGATTTACTCTTTTTGACAGCCTCCCTCGAACCATCGATGCTTTTTGATCCGAGAGAGAGATGCCGACATTATTTTTGACATAACTCCTGAGCTTTTCAAACTCAGTATTTGTTATTTCAATATTTACCAAGCAGTCATGCCCTTTTCTTGAAGCTTGCGCTCCTCACAAATACCATCAACATTTAGTATTAACGCTATATCTCCATTGCCAAGTATTGCACCGCCAGAAATCTCTTTTATCCGCGCCAACGACCTACCAAGCGATTTGATGACCACTTGCTGTCTGCCAAGTAATTCATCCACCAAAATAGCATACCGACCGCTATCCGTCTCTATACAAACTAATGTCGACTCCCAAATCTCCGGTCTATCATAGCCTATACCCATATATTCGTTCAGCCTTATTACAGGGATGTGCTCGCCTCTTAGGTCAACAAATTCGCCTTTGCCTTTGAGCATATGTACGATTTCTCTATCAGGTCGAAACGACTCTACTACACTAAGCGTCGGGATAATAAAAATATCATTTGAGCTTTTAACAAGCATTCCATCAATAATCGCCAAAGTAAGTGGCAGAATTATCGAAAAGGTACTACCCTGCCCCTCAACAGAAGTAATGTCGATTTTGCCTCGAAGCTTCTCGATAGAGTTCTTGACAACATCCAATCCAACGCCTCGCCCAGATATATCACTGATAGCAGCAGCCGTAGAGAATCCAGGCTGGAGAAGCAGTGCAAATATCTGCTGTTCATTCAAACCATCGCCACTCTGTATCAGTCCCGAAGAAATAGCCTTCTCGATGACCCTTTGCTTGTTAATTCCTCTGCCATCATCGGTTATCGATATGATTATATTTCCGCTTTTGTGGAAGGCTCTCAGCTCTATCGTACCTTCCGCATCTTTGCCGACTCTGACCCTCTCGGCAGAATTTGGCTCAAGTCCATGGTCTATTGCATTTCTGATTAGGTGTATCATCGGGTCAGACAATGAATCTATCATTGTTTTGTCTATCTCAGTATCTTCACCTTGTATGACTAGCTTTATATCTTTGCCAGTTTTTTTGGCTGTGTCTCTAGCTACTCTTTTCATCTTTTCAAAAGTATCTCGAATAGCAACCATTCTGAGGGACATAACTCTGTCTTGAATCAATCTCGTGATTTTTGATAGCGTCTCCGTTGTCCTGTGTATATCCGCATCACCAAGACCTTTGATTTTTTCATTTTGAGCTATATAGTTTTGTGCTATTACCAATTCGCCTACGGTATCAAACAGCTCATCTAGTTTTTGAGTATCTATTTTAATATATGACTTTGGCGTCATGACACCATTGTCACTAGTATTGTCACTTTTTCTTCTTCCAAACTCAACGGCTGGTTCATCCGCAATATTCTGCGTAACAACTGTTGCCTCTAGTTTTTTTGGTTCATTGTCAATTTTGTCAATCTTGTACTCATTGTCAAACAAAAACTCAAAAATATCGCTTATAGTGTCCTGACCGCTCGCCGATTCTAGCAATATAATAACCTTGCCAAAATATGAGCTACTCGCGTCGAATCCTTCCAATGATGGTATATTGGCACACTCCCAATAAGAAGCCTTGATATTTCCAACATCAGCTAGTAATTTTAGAAACAGATTGTGGTCATACCCTCTAAAGTATATATCTTTGTCCAGTGTAAGCTCAATTTTATACAGAGAACTATTAGCTTGCAAGGATGTCAAAAATAGATTTGTATCATTTTTTATCGATACCTCTAGCGCGTCCTCGCAGTTGCCATTTTCTACATTTTGATTGGCAGCCTCATCGCTGATAAATTCTGCCGACAAATCACTAAGTTCAGCACCAACGACACTCTTCTCGCTACTCTTTGAATCGTCACATTGATTCAAGAGATTGATGATACTTTGAAGACACTGCTCATATTTGTCAGGCAGACCATCATCACCATTAATCTCCATATTCATAACAGCCTTGATAATATCCACTCCATCAAGCATAACATCAACCGCATTCGGCGGAACTACCGCATGCGCAGAACGATAGTTATCTAGCATATCCTCGAAATGGTGAACAAACCCTCCGAGCCTACTGAATCCAAAAGCATTAGCATTGCCTTTTAGCGTATGCACACCTCGAAAAAGTGCATTGAGTAGCTCCTTGTTGTTTGAGTCATGCTCAAAATCAATAATATCGCCATCCAATCTTTCGATAATCTCATTTGCCTCTTCTATAAATATTACTCTTAGATGCTCTCTACTCATGACAAATCCAATTCGCTTTTCCATATTTACCAAAATCAAATGATTTATTGGCAAACATATCTATTTTCAATGACGGCTTTGTTTTTTTTAGGCTTATCAAAAAAGCCAACAGTGCAGATGAGTGTGGCATTCCAGAGCCACCGTCCTCAAAACCAAGCTCTTCTATATAGTCTAGTCTCTGAACAATAAACTCCTTGATTTCATTCACCTCATCGTGCTTCAAATCCAAGGAAATATTTAGCCTATCGCCATCAAACTGCATATTAAAACTCCTTCAGATCGCTCTCTGAAAGAGGAAATATATCATCGTTACCTCTTCTGCTACTGTTTGACTCTATGCGTTTTGGTTGTGGCTTTGGTCTGCTGTGTTGCGCTAGAGCTATTCTGTTATTTTTGGATTGAGTTTTTGCACCTTTGCCACCCATATCTAGCCCAACTATTTTTGCTAGCACACCAATAGCCTCTAACGCAGACGCAGCTTGTGCGTTAAGCTCTTCTGATGCTGCTGCTGCCTCTTCTGAGTTTGCGGCAACTTGTTGTGTGACTTGGTCTATTTGAGCCATTGCCATATTGAGCTGGCCTACAGCTTCCGCTTGTTCTTTGCTAGAAAGAGCTACTTCACCTATCAGGTCGGATACTTTTTTTGCTTTGTCTTCAATATCTCTAAACGAGTCACTAGCAAGTTCCGCAATTTGCGAGCCTTTTTTGATTTGCGTGACAGCCTCTTCGATAACCACGCCCGTCTCTTTTGCAGAGTTTGCAGCCCTTTGAGCTAGA
Source organism: uncultured Campylobacteraceae bacterium (assembly GCA_964577355.1). Classification (GTDB taxonomy): domain Bacteria; phylum Campylobacterota; class Campylobacteria; order Campylobacterales; family UBA6016; genus CAZNYV01. The sequence continues at coordinate 10,519 of CAZNYV010000032.1, read as the reverse complement.
TTTCTGACCTCATCCGCAACAACCGCAAAGCCGAGCCCATGCTCACCAGCTCTTGCAGCCTCAACCGCCGCATTTAGTGCGAGTAGGTTGACTTGAAATGCTATTTGGTCAATTGTTTTTACGATATTTGCTATTTTGCCAGCTGATTCGGTAACTTCTCTCATAGACACAACTAGCTCTTCACCCTTACCGAGACCTTCTCTAGCTGCAATATTCGCTTGTTTGGCTAATATATCTGCTTGTCTCGCATTCTCAGTATTTGAAGCAACCGCAGCACTAGCTTCTTCTAGTGTCGCGCTCACCTCTTCTACGCTAGAGGCTTGCTCGCTCGCCCCTTGTGCTAGACTTGTTGAGCTCGAAGCCACTTGATCTGACGCATCAGAGATTTGTAGGGCGCCCTCATTGATTGTCTCGACAGCAATTGTAATAGCCTTGTTCGTAGAAGATATGATAACAGTTGCCAATGCAATTGCGAGAGAAAGACTCACAACAATAATTATTATCATTAATCTTATGGAAGAAGTCGAAGTAGAAATAGCCTCTTGCCCAGCCTCTTTTGCTTGTTTTGCTTGCATCGCACCAAGCTCTCCAAGCAATTTAAACATCTGCTCTCTTGATGGTCTCATTTCTTCAACAATTTTGGACATACTATTGAAATACACAGCTGCTTTTGCTTTGTCGGTCTCAGTTGCCAAAGGCTTGACAGCATTATTGGTGAAGTCATCAGTCAATCCTCTCCACTTTGTATAGCTTTCGTTGAATTCTTTCCAAAGTGCAGCTTCGTCAGAAGATTTTGGTGTCGCGTCATAAATCTTGATACCTTCTTCTATGTTTTTTACACCTCGTGCAATTTGCTCAAGAGCATTGGAGCACTTTTCATTAAATCTAGGGTCGTTATCCAATCCTCGAACCCTATTTTGTTGAATTGCAATCTGATTAACACCGATTCTAAGAGTAAAAATACCTATCAATGATGGCACATTGTCTTCTGTAAGCGATTCAACTTGAACATTAACATTTGTCAATGCACGATAGCCAGCAAAGCCAGTTATTACTAGGGCAACAACCATAACAGTTGTCAATAGTATAAGCTTTGCTTTTAGTGTCAAATTATGTATAAAACCCATTTTCTATCCTTTTTTGTTGTTTACTTTGTGATGCTCTCTAGCATCGATAGCTCTTCTGCCTCAAAAAGGCGCTCCATATCCATAATCATGATTACCGCATCATTATGTTTTGCCATGTTTTTGACAAACTCTGTGTTCACATTTGTCCCAAATCTCGGTGGTTCAGAGATATTCTCATCATCAACGCCAAGCACCTCTTCAACCTTGTCAACAATAAAACCAATGCTCATTTTTTTGATTTCGATGATGATGATTGCAGTTTGGTCGGAGTACTCTATTGTCTCCATCTCAAATCTTTTTCTAGTGTCTACAACAGGGATAATGCTTCCCCTTAGATTGATAACTCCACTAATATAGTTGGGGGTCTTTGGGACTGGAGTTATCTTCATAATAGCAATTATCTCTCTGACCTGAGAAATGTCTATACCATACTGCTCTTCACCTAGAAAGTAAGTCAAAAACTTATTCTTTGACGACCGAAGCTTTACGCTTTGTTGGTTTTGAGTCATATTAAATTCCTAATACCATTTTTATTGATTTCACCAGCTTCTCATCACTAAACGGCTTGACCATCCATCCTGTGACACCTATGTCTTTGCCTTGCTGTTTCATATCTGCCGAGCTCTCCGTCGTAAGCACCAAAACAGGTTTTGTCTTGAACTCTGGAATAGTTTTTATATGAGTTATAAGCTCCAAACCACTCATCTGCGGCATATTAATGTCTGATATTAATAGGTCAAAACCGACAGCTCCAGCTCTGATTTCGTCCAGAAACTGTGAAGGATCCAAATATGCCCTAAACTCAATAGCTCCACTAGCTACCATATCCTCTAGCGCCATTTGAGCTGTTGCGATGACCGTTTTTGAGTCATCAACGATTACTACTTTTTTTGCCATTCTTTTACTCCTGTGTTGTAATTTATTATTGGTCTAAAACAATTCCAAGTCATTGTCATCATCTTGCTCTAGCACTTTTTCAGAAACAATCCCCTCTATCTGCATACATGAACTAAAAAATGAACTATCCAGATAGTGAATATCTTGGGTGTCTCGATGCACAAACACATGCATTCTCCAAGATGACAAATCGCTTCCGAGGTGAGACAAGAGATCTATCAGTTGTTGTGCTTTGTCGTTTTCGACGATTTTTGCACAGTCACTTTTTATAAAATCCCCTAGAACATTGAGTGCATGCCCCAAAGAAGCAAACTCAAACAGATTGTTGATAGTGTTTGCATATCTTGCTAGCACGGAATCAGCAAATTTTGCAAAAAGTGCACATTCAGAATTGTTTCTCAAAACATCAATGCTATCAATCCACTCTGCATCAAGACTCTCAAGAGATATTATCTCCTCCAGCACATCTCCACCGATGTCAGCAACATAATCAACCGCACTTGTTTTTTCGACGAAGCTCTTGCGAAGAATCATCTTCTCTTCGCTGCTAATAGCTCTGATTTCCTCTTTTGGCTTGTATGTCTGCTTTAGCTCTATGGTTTCATTTTCAATTTTTAGATTCAAGGTTTCACAATGCTCTAGTTTTGCTTTTAGACAATCTCTGAGCATCTCCAAATTGATATGCATATACATTGTGTTTTCACGAACAATTATGCTTTCATATATTCTTGTGAAATTTATATACTCTAGTTTTTCTAGCACCAAAGCCGAATCCATAACCATAGACACAAACAGCTCTTCGAAGTTTTCTTCGATTATTACAGTAATGCTCTCTGAATTTTTTAGACTTTTTTGCATATTCACATATAAATATCCAACAAAAACATCGAGCGGATACATAAGCTCAGGCTCCTTGCTCGCACACCATGACAGAAGCCATAGTCCAAAATCCATCATATCATCTGGATTTTCAATCTGAAAAATAGTCTTGAAGCTTCGTATCTCTCTGGAAAACGGATTGACTGCTTTTTTATCTGGATATATTTTGCAATAATCTTCACTAGGCTGGATAAGCTCTATATGGTTTTTTAGTTTGAAATATATCATTTCACTGTCAATCGGTTTTGTAATATATGCAGCAGCGCCAGCTTTTATTATTTGCTCTTCTGTGTCTTTGTCTATTATGGATGTGATTACTATTATGACGGTGCTGGGATATTTTTCTTTTATTTTTTTTGTAGCAGTAGCCCCGTCCATAACAGGCATCATCATATCCATAAGCACGATTTGCGGGTGTTTTTTATCACATACCTGCATAGCTTCCTGTCCGTTTTCTGCTTCAAAAATATCCAAACTTCCAAGCTTTTGGCAAATCTCTTTCAGTATTATTCTGGTGTCTTCCGAATCATCAGCTATCAGAAGCTTTACGCGATTTTGCATTTTCCCCTCACTATGTCTTGTGTAAAAATATTGAAAACTAATTTTTCGACAACTTTAGTACACTCAAAGTTTGGAAAGCGTTTGAAATATCTCAATAAAACAAAATTTTGCAAACTTATCAACAAGCCTGAGTGTTTCATAACTAAATCGAAGCCCCCATCTGCATGGACGAGATTAGTTTGTTGTACTTGGAGTTTTTATCTGTGAGAATCTCTCTCAGTCTCATAGCTGATTGACCATAGCTACTCGGTTTTTCTAGGGAACGGAGCTCTCGATATATTGGCTCTATCTGCTTGACAGCTGTTTGATTTATTTTTTTTCTAACAGATGTAAATGAAATAAGCTTGCCATTTCTATCAAACTGCGGTGTCACAGTTGCGTACACCCAGTAAAAATCACCGTTTTTTCTTTTGTTTTTTACAAACGCATAGACTTCTTGACCATCATAGAGCTTGACCCATAGGAGTTTGAAAACAATGCTCGGCATATCGTGATGTCTTACCAAACTATGCGGACTACCTATTAGCTCGTCTTTTGCATACCCCGACACCTCACAAAAAGCTTCGTTTGCTTGTATGATAGTTCCATCCAAATCGGTTTTTGACACGAGAAGCTTGCTCGTATTGACAATATATTCAGCCAAATAAATCTCCTTGAGAAAATTAATTTGGCTGACTTTAATAAATTATGTGTTTGAATCGAGTTTGGTTTGAGTGTAGTTTTTTGTAGTAAAAAATAGCATGGAAGCTATATTATTCGGGGGTTTTAGTAATATTTAACTTTGGCTTAAACTTGAATTTCTGTCGCGATTTCTCCCAACAACGAACCTGCGGTAGCGAAATCATATTCATCCAAAAATGCTGCGATTTTCAAAAGCCTACTTTTATAAACATCGTCGTCGCTCAGACCTAGACACAGCATCTCCAAATCACCTCTCACCGATGTTTCATACATTGCGACCCTATTTAACAGGTCTGCTACAAGACCATGTGTGATTTTTATGCCGATGTGACTTTGCCCGATGTCCTCAAAGACAGCTGTATCAATCAGCGCAATATCATCGATACAGTTTTGGAGCTCTACATCAAACGGAACAATCATCTCTTGGTTGAATTTTTGACTCTTCAATGCCTTTTCGATACCAACAAGTATCTCGTAGAGAGCCATCATGCCTAGATTGCCCGATGCGCTCTTCATCGCATGCACAAAATATCCCAAAGAGTCGAAATCCTCACTCGATAGCAACTCTTGCATTTTTTCAAAACTACCGCTATTTTTGTTGGCAAACTTCTTCAAAAACTTGGCATAAGCTCTGGAGTTGCCATTTAGAATATCCAACCCCTTGTCGGTATCGATATGGCTCAGTTTGAAAGGAAAATCATAAGCTTTCTTCGCATTTTGTGTTTTTTCAACTATTTGCGACTTGGTTCTAACAGCCATCGTGCTCCGTCTCTATTTATTCTTTTTAATATAACAAAAACAAAATTAGAGAGTCTCCGACTCAAACCAAACAGAGAACGGTTTGCTTTTTACTCAATGGGTAAAAGCTGAGTGGTTGGCGATTTAATTGTGTTTGTAAAAATTGGCTGACCTGATAGAAAATTCGGAATTTCCGATTTTTCTTATGCTGGATTTTTGCCTAACCCATCATTGCTCGTTTGACAAACCAAAATCATGTAGCATAAGCGGTTGATGAGACATGCTTGCCACTTCTTTCAAATTATCACATTCTCCGCGTCGTTGAGCCTTATAATAACTGGCTGCCTAAGCTTTAGTGCTTTTCCGACCGCGATTGCATGCCTTTCTTCTAGTGTGGGCAGTGTATTCGCATAGTCTGAACCAATATAGTTTTCCAAGAACTGTTTGCCTGTGTCGTCGAATACACGAAGAGCGAAAATTGTATTACACTGATTTAGAATACTTTTGCTGATGTTTGCAGTTCTTTGCGTAATCACAAAACTTCCCAAGCCATACTTACGGCCTTGAAGTATAACTTTAGCGGTTCCATTAACAGCAGACTGATCCCCTGGATTTGCAGTAGAGTTCCATTCTGGAACTAGAGCATGGGCTTCTTCAAATACCAGCAGTAGTCTTCCGGTTTCCGTTTCCCCTTGCTTCATTGCAAACAGGAAAGCCGTCTCAGCTATAATTCTCGTTTTTTCAGCTACTGTTAAATCATCTGGGTATTCTATATTGAATGTGCTTCTTGCCTTTGTGACTTTATGCCAATCCGGATTTAATATTAAAATTTTCTTGTTGCTTCTGTAAAATGCCTTAAGTCTACCTGACAACTTTTTTTTATAAACTGCCTCATTGCCCCATTCTGATGGCACCCCCCTATTACCTTGATTTTGGCTACTTTTCTGTAGGTATTTTTTGGATGACAAAGACAAGTCATTTACAATAGTATCATTTGAACAATAGCTAGTTAGCTCTCGCGAATATTGATTTGTAATATCTATACAAACTACTTTTGTATGTGTATTAGAAACAACCTTCTGTATCAATTCAAAAGTTAGCCGTGATTTCCCAATGCCTAGTATTCCTAGGATTGCAGTATTGTGTGTCACTAGCGCATTGTAATCCGTTATAGGAATACCGTATTTTGTATTCGGCAATCTGCCTATATCTTCGTTTGTAGCAAAATCTTGGCTATTGCTATCAAAAAGAAAAACAGGACTGTATATATCAGGTAGCCATTTGACCGTGTCAAGCTGTTTTGTAGTTGTTTTATATTGACCTAGTTTTTTTGCGACCGCAACAGTGTAGCCATAAACATCGTGGTTTTCGAGTTTTTCTTCGGTTGTAATCCCGTCCAAGATTTGAAATAGTGTTTCGGTCTGAAAAATATTTGAAAATAAAATTGTTCCTTCGCCGATAGTGCTATGGTTTTCGTTTGACTCATCTAAAAGTAGGTGAAATTTAATTTTGTTAATATTGGAGTCTTTGGAAACATAGCCAATAAAACTATCTTTGTTTTTATATAAATAGTTGTCTGTTATTTTTGTTTTTTCATCTTCATCCAATGTATTTAAGTCGAGCTGAAAAACTTGATTTGTTTTTGAAAAAATCGTATTTGTATCGGCGATAAATTTATGCGTCTCAAGATTTATTACTAGCGGTTCTCCGTTGTCGTCTTTTAGCACATAGACACTAAGCCACCTTTTGTTTAGTAGATATTTTTCATTAAAAATTATCCCTACTATGCCTTTATTGTTTTCCAATTCAAGATAAACCAACTCTCCATCTGACGATTCTGCATTGTTGTGTTTTAAGAAATCAACTTCTACTTTATATAAAAATGGATTGTCATATCCTATCGCTTCGCCGAGAGGTTTAATATTGCCCTGCTTGCTTACTGCGTATTTCCATATACTCAAAATCCAAAGTGAGAATTTTTCTATAGGGTTTGGACTTTGGAACACCAAAAGCACCCATGCACCAAAAAGAAGAATAAAAGCAAGCTCATCATTATGAAAATTTGAAAATAGTGCGAGAATGTACAAAGCTGAAGCAATTATACTTGGCTTAGCAACAAATGAAACAACTTGATATGTAATTTTTTGAATCTTACCTTGTGGGATATAGTTGATTAATATTGCCAACAAAAACAATGTTAAATTAACGGAAAAAATTCCCCAAAAATATAAAAATTTGCTTTTATCATCTATTGCCAGAAGTATTAAAAAAATACTTATTGTTTTTGCTATTACATCTATGGGCTTTGTAAAATATGGCTCTGTAATATATTCATTAAGCACATACAAAAGAGCATAGGCATTGAAAATTACATTATATGGGCTACTACTGTTTGTAAGAAAATCAAAATTACCGCTAAGTAAATAGCATCCAGCAATAATGATTACAAAATATATAATTGCCGTGAGCAGTCTTTCTTTTATTGATAGTTTTTGCCTAGTGCTTGTCATCTTCGTCCCTTTGCAATTTATTTAGCCAACTGTCCCAAGTTTCAAGTCTAATTGTCGGATGTGACTGCCTTTCGTAATCATTTCTCGCTTTGCTTTCTTTTAAATCATTTATCGTTCGTCCACAGATTGCTATCCCTTTGACTACAATGTCTTTGTTTTCATCCACATACAGATAGCCTTGCGGGCAAAGGAAAGAATTGTATTTTTTGTCGCCATTTTCAACTGCTATTCTTACATTATGAGCAAATTGTTTGAATTCTTTATAGTTATCTTGAATGTAAGACAACCTTTGTCTCAACTGTTTTAATACCTCATTTGTTTTTGCTGAAAAATTTTCATAGCCTGTACTATTCATGAGATTATAGTCTGCACCTTTTGCCTCAATAACTACAACTTCCATTCGAGACCTATTTGTAAAAACTACAAAGTCTGCAAATCCGTCACCGACTGGAAACTCTGAAAAACAAATATACTCATCGTGTGGCGATGAATAAAGCTCGCCAAAAATAGACAAGTCTGTTTTTAATAGCTTTTGAATATCTTGTTCAATCGCTCCGCTAGATACCAAATCCGTGATTTGCTTTTTGCTGATTTTGTTGCTTTCAATATCGGCTCTTCGTTTAACAATAGGTTCTGGGTCTTCCCATGGCTTATCAATATCTGGGTTTATTTCTAGTCTCAATGTTTCCACTGCTTCAACGAGTGTTTGATTGTCAGAATAGCTGGAGTGTATTTCTGCATCGTTAATTTCAGCTATTTTTTTAATTTCATCATGCGAAACACTATGCCAAGATGGTGAGTTTTTTGTATCAAAGGTAACAATATCAAACTCTTTTGAATACTCATAATGTTCTACTATTGTATGGCTATCGGTGATTTTTCCGTCTTTAAGTAGTTTTTCTCTTGCGTTTTCAATGGAATTTGTTATCGAAGCCCCAGTATTTTTATTCCCAATATCAGATAAAATAACAATATTGTTATCGAAAATGCGTACTCTAATTAAACTGTCAAATCTACTAAATGTTTCGTATCTTAAAATAAGATCGTCCGTTTTCACTTGTGCTCCTTTCTTGTAAAATCAATACTGCTCACTCTAGCTTCCCCATAATCTCAAAAGATGTTTTATCCATCCTGCTAAACGCAAACCACTTTTTGCCCAAATCCTTGAGACTTGCGCCTATGTGGTACACCGCATCATCTATGAGCAAAAACCTATCATGCGAGAGGTCAAACTTTCTCAGCTCTATCTTTGAGTATTGGGCGTTGTGCTTGGCTAGATCTAGCTCAATTGCCTTTGTGATTGTCTTGGTGTAGATGGTAGCCGTGCAATTGGTATCTCTTTTGGACAGTAGCGCCAGCACGCTTTCGTCTATATAGTTATCTATCAAGACGATTGAGCTTTTGGCACTTTTGATGAGGTCGCAGACAAATAGATAAGCGTCAAATATCTGCCCATCATAGAAAACACCCTGAGAGGGTTTAACATCCTTGCTTTCTATGGCGTCAAATATTTTGTTGAAATTTTCATCGTGTTTTAATAGTTTTTGTTCTATTGCATCGAACTTTTGAAATACTAGAGCATTTGATGATATAAACTTTCGCATATTTACAAATGAATCAATGATTTTTATGCTGGTCTCTATAGCCATATCGCTATTCAAAACTGCACTTAGCATTGATACACCTTGTTCTGTAAAGGCATAAGGCAAATATCTTCTGCCTCCATGTTCACTTGAGGTCACAAATTGTGACCTCAAGTCCTGAAACTCTATTTCGCTCAGCTGAAACCTAAATCCATCTGGAAACCTTGCAATATTTCTTTTGACAGCTTGATTGAACACTTTTGTCTCCACACCATACAGCTCCGCCAAATCACGGTCAAGCATAACCTGCAATCCCCTGAGAGTAAAAATCATACTCTGAATATTTGACTCATCCCAGCCACGACCCTTTGGCTTCTGGTCTATGATTTTGTCGTGAGTTCCTGATTTACTTAACACCACTTATCCCTCAATTTTCACTTTCAAGTATATTAGCAGAGTAAAATTGAAGTATTGTTTTATAATAACTCAAAAATGAGTTTAAATATACGGTGAGGTAAAATTGCCCAAATAGACAAAGGCAAAAAATGCAAACAATAACCATAAATTCCCCACTCGATATGCACCTACACCTCAGAGATGGCGATATGCTATCCCTCGTCGCGCCATACAGCATGGAGCCATTTGCTGGTGCTATCATCATGCCAAACATCACGCCACTCGTCGATAGCATAGAGATACTGGAGGAGTACAAGAGTAGGATAATGGCTTGTTCGCAGAGTGCCTTTGAGCCGTATATGACACTATTTATGAAGCCTTACACAGCAGAGTTTTTGCAAAGCGCAAGAAACAAAATCAAAGCAGTCAAGCTCTACCCAGCGGGCGTGACCACAAATAGCGAAAACGGTGTCAAGAGCCTGGAGGCGATATATCCGACACTCGAAATCATGCAAGAGCTTGGCATCATCCTATCAGTTCACGGCGAGACGCACGGCGATGTGTTCGAGCGAGAGTCGGAGTTCATAGAGGTCTATGCGATGTTGGCGCGTCAGTTCCCTCGTCTCAAAATCATCTATGAGCACATCTCTGACGCCAGAGGGCTCAGGCTAGTCGAGGAGTACGAGAATATCTACGCCACGATTTCGCTCCATCATATGATACTCACAAGGGATGATTTGATGGGTGAGAAGTTCAACCCGCATCTGTTTTGCAAACCTGTCATCAAAACCGCAAAAGATGGCGAAACATTGCGAAAATATGCACTAAGCGCACATCCGAAAGTCTGCTTTGGCTCCGATAGCGCACCTCATCCGAGAAGTGCCAAAGAGAGCGGAAGTGCTCCTGCTGGGATTTTTACCGCTCCTATCATACTGCCTGCTCTTGTCGAACTATTTGAGGCTCATGATAGGCTAGACAATCTACAAGCGTTCGTGTCAGACAACGCTCGCAAAATCTACGGAGTCACACCTCCAGCAAAATCCGTCACACTCCAAAAATCACCGATGAGTGTGCCAGAATCCATCAAGAGCGACAAGGCAGAAACAGTCACTATGATGGATAGCAAAAGTATCGGATGGAGTATCAA
>CAZNYV010000031.1:0-16867 GCA_964577355.1 uncultured Campylobacteraceae bacterium | reverse complement strand
TTTGGTCAGCTCAACGGCGCAAAGAAGATTTACCTGTATGATTTTTCGATGATTGCAGCTACAACCTACAAAAAAGAGCCACATAGAGTCTTCGAAAATATGGTCTTTCTGGAGCTTGCGAAGCAGAATCAAGAGATATATTATGATGATGGTATAGATTTTTTGATGGCGGACAATGCCAGAGCCGTCATCGCTAGAGCTTTTGCCACCAAAGAGGCAGTCGCATCCAAAATGTCCAAGCTCATCAGGCGACTACAAACATACGAAATCGAATTGCTAGAGATAGTCACAATGGGAAGTGAGTTCGCTTTTGAATACGAAGGTGTGAGCGTCGAGGCATTGCCTTTTTGGGTGTGGGCGCTCAAGGATTAGGCTTTGGCTCAAATTCCAATGATATAGAATTGACGCAATGTCTAGTGTTTTTGGGTGTGAAGCCTTCCCCTTCGAACACATGACCCAAATGTCCACCGCAAGATGCACACACTATCTCGACTCGTCTGCCGTCCGTATCTGCCACTCTTTTGACCGCACCTGCGACCTCATCATCAAAACTAGGCCATCCGCATCCAGAGTGAAATTTGTCATCTGAGCGGTATAGCTCGCTTCCGCATTGCCTACACAAATATGTGCCAACACCATCAAAATCCGTGTATTTTCCAGTATATGGGCGCTCTGTGCCTTTGTGGATGATGACTCGCTCTTCTTCTGGGGTCAATTTGTTCGGTGTCATGCTTTGCCTTTTTGATGTCTTGGTGGATTGTAGCGGAAATTTATCAATCCATTTTTTGGAATATAAACAGGTGTTCGTGCATGATGAGGAGGAGCCTCTACATATACTTTCTAAAAATTTCTAAGCTTTCCTCAAAACCTTCAGCTTTGCCGCCAAAATATTCATTCTCACCAAACTTTTCAATATCTACTGACTCACACAGCTCTCTTTTCCATTTGTTGCGCCAATTAACTGCCAATTCTTGCAATTCACTTTCAAGAGAACTTGATGTAATTTTTTCCAAAAATCCTTTTGACATAAGTCGCAAAGTTTCCTCATCAAGACTCTGTAAATTTTCCCATAATTCAAAAGTATCATATTCTTCTGAATCTAGCAAATTTACATAATCATCTTTTGGGATTATTTCGACAAAGTCATTGTCTCCATCCGAATAGCTTGCATAACCTTTGCACATAACCAAAAATGGAAAATAAAACGATGGATTTTCTAGCAGATATTTCAAAATCTGCAAGGCTGATTCTCTTGATATAGGCATGCTGACCCCTTATTTTTTCGATCCTAACGAAAAAATAATTGCTTGTCAATACAAAACTAAATCAGTTGATAATTGCCTCTACTAGTAAATTTCAAATAACCCTTGTCCCTCAGGACTTGTAGTTGTTGTCTTATTTTGTCTTCAATGAAATTATTATTCGGATATTTTGTTCTGAGATATGGAACAAAGGCATAAACCTCTTTAATAGTAAAATCTTTTTTTGCAATTTTTTCAACACACATCATGGTATCTATTAGCCACCCTTTTTGTTCTATCTTTGATTCTCTCAAAAAAAGCGTTTTTGACCAATTATTCAGTATCGTATTTTTATCTTCGTATTGTTGATTTTTGATGAAGAATATTTTTCCACTTTCAGGAATGCTTTGCATTAATATATTGCAACCAACCCAGCCATCCCTTTTTGCAGTAGCAGACAAAGGCTTTCGCTTTTCCACTATATCTGGGGTAAAAAAGTGCTTCGGGATTACTACAAAATTATTGACCTGAAGTTTTTTAGCATCATAATTCAAAAAGAAGAAGTTTGGATTTTGACTACTCTCTAATCTTTCTATCATAGTAGAATATGCACCATCGACAATTTTTTTGCCCATTGAGTTTTTCTTTGACTTTAGCTCATAATCTTCTTTGCAAGATGAACAATAAAAATCTGCTACTGGCTTGTTATTTTCATAATTTGATAGAAAATTGCCGCAACTTGGGCAAAAAATATTTTTCTCAACCCAACTTTCTGTCAAAACTCGTGCAATTTGGGATTTATTTTCATAGTTAGCTGAAAGAGATATGTCAAAATTTAAATTCACAAAATACCAACCAATATTTATTTAGATGGTTTCTATCATATACACACTACCCTAAAAATTACCAAAACTAACGGCACTACAAATGCAAATATATTTCAAAAACCCGAAAAGGATTCAGATGCTTCCCGACTCTCTCAAGGTAGGTTTGGCGATTATCGACGATAGGCACGAGGAGTTTTGGCACTTGCTAGAGCTACTAAAAAATGAAAAAAATGACGAAGTTTTTGTAATCATATTTGCCAGAATGATAGAACACACAAAAGAGCATTTCGACGCGGAGGAGGCAGATATGCTCACCATCGACAGCTCAAATCTCCATGAACACCAGAGCGAACACAAAAAGGCACTAGAGGAGATGGATTATTTTTATACAAAAGCGACAAGAGGTCTTATGCCGTTTGCCAGAAACTATGTGAACGATAGAGCCGAGAATTGGTTCCGTCAGCATCTGCTCAATATGGATAGCGACCTAGCCAGACAGCTATCGGCAACCATCCAAAAATCGTGAGTCGCGCCTAGCTATACGCAAAATACTTATCCGCATAAGTATAAGCAGATTAGTTGTAATATCCGCCAAAAATTAGACTCTTCGGTCAACTACCGATTTATGCGTCAACAAGGCAGTACAATGAAAAAAATAACCGCTATCACACTACTATCTATATCAATACTATTTACCGCATGCCAAAAAAAAGATGAGCAAAAAGCAAAGCCTATTGCAGGCGTGACGATTCTGACGGTCAAATCAGCAGATATAAATATGACCACAGAGGCTACAGCTACTACAGAAGCTTCAAAATTTGTCCAGCTCAGAGCTAGGGTTGACGGTTATCTAAACAGCATAGATTATACGGAAGGCTCATTTGTTAGAAGTGGCGAGACGCTTTTTACCCTCGACCCAAAACCACTTGAAGCTACTCTCAAAATAGCAAAAGGCACAAAAGCAAGTGCTGATGCAAATTATCAAAACGCAAAAAGAAACCTAGATAGAATCCAACCGCTATTCGAAGCAAATGCTGTCAGCAGACAAGAGTATGACACGGCGGTAGCCACAGAGCTCAGCACAAAAGCAGCCCTCCAAAGCGCGGAAGCCTCGGTAGCGTTGGCAGAGCTGAACCTAGGATATACAAGCATCAAATCACCAATAACTGGGATGTCTGACAAAGCAGCCGTCCATGTAGGCAACTATATATCACCATCTACAAACGGGCTGCTCACCACTATTTCGCAAATCGACCCAATATATATCAACTTCCAAATAACCGAAAACCAATACCTATCTATGAATCAAGCTGGGCAAAACAACAAAGAATCAATCGTAAAAGTCACAACTGCGGATGGCAAACCATATGCGGAAAACGGCAAAGTCAGCTTCTGTTCGCCTTCATTTGACACATCCACTGGCACTATGAACTGTCGCGCAGAAGTCAAAAATCCAAACGGCAAACTTCGCCCAGGTGAGTTTGTGAGAATCAAAGTCGGAAGTCAAAAACCACAAAAAGTGATTTTGGTACCGCAAAAGGCACTATTGCAAGGTCAAAAGGGCAGATTTGTATATGTCATCAAAGACAATCACGCCACGCCTAGACCAGTTGTGCTGGGCGAGTGGATTGGCGACAAAGCTGTCATTTTGCAAGGACTAATGGACAATGACATCATCGCGGTGGATGGTATCGCAAAAGTAATGCCAAACAGTGAAGTAAAAGTACTCGGCAACGCTGAGACAAAAAGTGAGCAAAATAGCTCAACACCACAAGCGAAGTGACCACTAAATGATTTCAAAGTTTTTTATAAATAGACCGATTTTTGCCTCCGTAATAGCTATAATCATCGTCATTTTAGGCTTCATATCAGCGATGAAGCTCCCAATAGCACAGTTCCCAAGACTAACGCCTCCGACAGTAGTCGTAACAGCAAACTATCCTGGCGCTGATGCTGAGACACTAGCGAACAATGTCATCACGCCGATAGAAGCACAAATATCTGGAGCCGATGGCTTAATGTACACTAGCTCGACAGCGTCTGGCACGAGCGGGACAGCCTCTATCACATGTACTTTTGAGATAGGCACGAACCTTGATTTGGCAGCTGTAGATATACAAAACCGCGTAAATCTAGCTCAGCCAATCCTGCCAGCCATCGTAAAGACACTAGGCGTGACCGTACAGAAAAAGACAGCTGATATTTTGATGATTGCAGCGCTGTACTCACCCGACGAGACAGTGGACGACATCACAATCAGCAACTATGCCTCAGCAAATATCCTAGATGAAATCAAAAGAATCCCAGGTGCTGGTCAAGCAAATATTTTTGGTGCTAGAGATTATGCCATGCGCGTCTGGCTCAACCCTGACAAAATGGCAACAATGGGTGTCAGCGTGGCGGACATCAACAATGCAATAAACGAGCAAAACCTACAAATATCACCAGGGCGAATCGGTCAATCACCTACAGTCGCTGGGCAACAACAAACAATAATGCATAAAGCAAAAGGCAGACTCAGCACACAAAAAGAGTTTGAAGACATCATAGTAAAATCAAAACCAAATGGCACAACCGTCCGACTTGCAGATATAGCTAGAGTAGAGCTTGGAGCTGCAAATTACGAATTTCTACGAAGAGTAAATGGCAGACCAGCTGTTTTGATAGGGATTTTTGCAGACCCGAATGCAAATGCACTCGATACTGTTGACGCAGTAAAAAGCAAGTTTGAACAACTATCCAAAAGCTTCCCGACTGGAATGCAGTACACCACACCATATGACACGACAACTTTTGTAAAAATATCCATTCACGAAGTCGTCAAAACTCTTTTTGAAGCGCTCACACTTGTTGTCTGCGTCGTTTTCTTGTTCTTGCAAAGCTGGCGCGCAAGCCTCATTCCACTTATCGCCGTCCCCGTGTCCCTAACTGGTGCTTTTATCGGAATGTTTCTACTCGGATACTCGATAAATACGCTCACACTTTTTGGAATGGTACTAGCCATCGGAATTGTCGTAGATGACGCCATCGTTGTTGTAGAAAATATGGAAAGAATCATGCAGACAGAGGGGATGACTCCGAAAAATGCAGCTATCAAAGCAATGAGTCAAGTCACAAGCCCGATTATTGCGATAGTTTTGGTGCTCTGCTCCGTGTTTATCCCATCGACATTTATGCCTGGGATGACAGGGCTTCTGTATCAGCAGTTCGCCATGACCATTGCGGTTTCTGTTGTTTTCTCTGGATTCACAGCGCTATCGCTCTCTCCTGCAATGGGAGCATTAATACTTCGCGAGCATGAAGCTCCGCCAGCAAAGATTTTCCAAAAATTTAATGCTTGGTTCATAGACCTAACAGAAAAATATGTCGACAGGTCGGCTTGGATGATTCGTCGCTGGGCTATTACGGGGATGCTCTATGCTGGAGCGGTTTTGGTGGTATTTTTTCTAGGCAAGAGCATACCTACAGCTTTTGTGCCTAGTGAAGACCAAGGCTATTTTATATCTGTCGCAAACCTACCAGATGGTGCGAGCCTTGAACGAACTGAAAAAGTAGCAGCCAAGATGGAAGACATCATAAAATCCAAACCAGGCGTGGAAAATGTCATCTCGCTGATAGGTTTCAACCTGCTTGGCGGAGGACAAGAACCAAACTCAGCAACAGTATTTGCAAGACTCAAACCGTGGGAAGAGCGTACAACAAAAGAAACTTCGCTTGATGGAATCATGAATGCCACTAGAATGGATTATGGAAAAATACAAGAGGCTTTTGCAATGGCTTTTGCCCCTCCACCAATCAGAGGGCTCGGCACAACTGGCGGATTTCAATGCAGATTGATGCTCAAAGGCGATGCCGATATGGCAAAAATCACAATGCTTACTCAGCAACTGCTCGCCAAAGCAAAAGAGATGCCTCAGCTTGCAAATGTGTCATCTCAAATGCGACCAGATTCACCAGTACTGCTAGTAGATGTAGACAGAGAGAGAGCCAAAGCGCTAGGAGTCAGTGTTACTGATATTTTTGGAACCCTTCAAAGCACTATAGGATATACAAATGTCAATCAGTTTGACAAAATAGGCAGAACCTACTGGGTGCAAGTCCAATCAGATGCACAATTCCGTTCCAAACCAGAAGATATTGGCAGAGCATATGTCAAATCTTCCAATGGAAATATGGTACCACTCTCAAGTGTACTAACAATCAAAAACAGCTCTGCGCCTATCAAAATAGAACACTTCAATGGACTATTGGCGACACAAATAATGGGTTCTGCAGCTCCAGGCTATAGCTCAGGTGAAGCGATAGCTACGATGGAGAAAATAGCCAGTGAAGTACTGCCGAACGAAGCCTCTCTCGCATGGGAAGGTACCGCTTATCAAGAGAAAAAAGTCGGCAATAAATCCACGATGATTTTTATTTTTGGGCTTGTGATGGTGTTTTTGATACTCTCCGCTCAATATGAAAAATGGATGCTTCCAGTCGCGGTAATGCTTGTCGTGCCATTTGGTATGCTTGGAGCTTTTACGGCAGTATTTCTCGCTGGACAGAGCAATGATGTTTACTTTCAAATAGGGCTACTCACTCTGATAGGATTGTCGACCAAAAACTCAATCCTTGTTGTGGAGTTCGCAGAAGACGAAAGACGAGCTGGCAAATCAATATACGAAGCTACAATTGCCGCAGCGAGACTTAGGTACCGTCCTATGATGATGACATCTCTTGCGTTTGTTTTCGGCGTACTACCGCTTGTACTCAGCACTGGGGCTGGAGCTGAGAGCAGACACTCGATAGGCACTGGAATTATCGGCGGAATGCTGGCAGCAACTTTCATAGAGAGGTTTTTTATACCGTGGCTATATTTTATAATTTCAACTTTCAGAGAAAAATTTGTAAAAAAGCCAGAGTCAAATGAAGAGGTGCCAAATGTATAAAAATATCATAGCCTTGTCATGTGTTGGTTTCCTCGCCGGCTGCGCTATCGGTCCTGATTATGTGAAACCAAAAATATCAGTTCCCTCAGAGCTAAGACATCAGGATGTAAATCAAAGTACAGCTGAAGCAAAAGATAGATGGTGGAAAGACCTCGGTGATGAGTCGCTCACCCAATATGTTGATAGAGTATTGGCAAACAATTTAGATGCCAAAATCTCAGAAGCTCAAGTCTCATACATGATTTCTCAATTTGATGTAGCCGAATCATACCTATACCCTCAGCTGTCTGCAAACGGCTCACTAACTAGACAAAAACAGAGTGAAACAACAGCGGCTACCGCGCCAAAAACAGTAACCAACCTGTACACCGCCAACCTATCAATAGCCTCTTATGAGCTAGACCTTTGGGGCAAAGTCAGACGAGCTAATGAATCAGCGAGAGCCAAACTTTTGTCATCAAAAGAGGCTAATAGAAATGTAAAAATCACGCTTGCTACCAATGCTGTCTTGACATACGCAAAACTGCTATCAGCAATAGAGCAGGTAAAAATAGCAAAAGATATATCGGTATGTGCAGTTGAAAAAACAAAACTCGCAAAACTGATGTACGAACATGGCGCAATTGGCGATAGTGAACTCAATGATGTGGAAACAAACGAGCTAAATAGCGCAAATCAATATCTGTCATATCAAAAAAAGCTAGTTGATGCACAAAATAGATACAACTTGCTACTTGGAGAACTCCCAAAAGATACAAAAATCCAAGATAGCTCAAAAATATACTCTCTAAGCCTAGCGGTACCAGCTGGTGTACCGTCAAAAATCCTAGAAAACAGACCTGACATATTGATGGCGGAACAGGAACTTATATCCGCAAATGCTCAAATCGGCGTAGCAAAAGCAGCCTACTTCCCATCCATCTCTCTCACTGGAGCTTTTGGCTTTCAGAGTCAAGATATGAGCAATCTATTCAACGCTAACTCCAAAGCTTGGCAGTTCACACCTGCTATCAACCTACCAATATTCAATGCTGGCAGAATATCAGCAGAAGTGGACTCAGCCAAATTTGCACAAAAGCAAGCACTACTGACATACGAAAAGACAATCATTACAGCTTTTAGCGAGGTTGACAGCGCGCTATTTGGGTATAAAAATGCAAAAGAGAGTGAAGACAATAGCGCAAGAAGCCTTGCCTTGAACACCAAAAATCTTGAACTCTCTGAGCTAAAGTACAAATACGGGACAATTTCGAAGCCAGCACTGTTGAATGCAAGACAGTCTCTTCTCAATTCAAGGCTCACCCAACTTGATGCAAAAATATCCACAATCACCTCATCGCTAAACCTTATAAAGTCTTTTGGTGGTGATTTTTAGTCATAATCAAATATAATCCATAATACAGGACGATATAGAACAAAATTACAAAAAAAGGGTTAGATGTGGGATTTTTAAATCATATTTCTATCAAAGGCAAATTACTACTGATCAACTCGATTGTTTTGGTAGCTATGCTAATAATGAGCGCAACAGCTATTATAAAAACGCTAAGCGTATCATCTGAGTATAAGGAATTCGTTACTGCTGCCAAAGCGGAAAACTCATGCGATGCTTTGACTTCTGGCGCGCTTCAGTGTATTGCGTCTGCGAGAAATCTTTATATAGATCCAAAGGATGAAACAAGCAGAGCAAATCTGCAAAAGTCTATTGATGCGTTATCCAAAACACTGGATGAAACCAAAAAAATTAACCCAAAAGGTTATGATGTTGTATCAAAAAGTGTCGGGGATTTTATGGCAGAAGCTCAACTGCTTTACTCAAAAAGTGGCACTGCTTCGTTAGCATTGGATGATTTAAAGCATAGCACTACACTTTGGAGGGGTCTAAAAGAAAACCTCACAAAAGTCAAAAAAGATGCGGATAACAGTCAAGTAGACAAAAAAGGTAGTATTGATTCAGACTTACAAAGTATGCCGACGATATTAAGCGTAATTGCCATAATAACTCTACTGATTATTTTTGCACTGATGTATATGATTCAAGACTCAATTCTTTCGCCTCTACATAGTTTGAAAATGGCAGTATCAGGTTTGCTTAGCGGCAATGCAGATGCTGGTCAAAAGATAAAAGTCGTCTCAGAAGATGAGGTGGGCGAAATAGCAAAACAGTTCAATAGCTATCTATCAAAAATAGCAGAAGACCTAGAACAAGATGCAAAAGCAATCAATCAGCTCAACGAAGTTGCGAACCTAGCTGCCACTGGTATCTTTGCAATCAGAATGAGTGAGAGTGGCGCATCTCCTCAAGTAAAACAAGCCATAAACTCTGTTAATGCCATGCTAAATAGCATAGAAGATGCTACAAGCAAACTTACAAAAGGAATGATTGAGTTTGCTTCTGCGAACTATCAGTACAAACTAGAAACTACTGGCTACGCTGGCTCGATTGGCTCTATGGCAGCTGGTCTAACAGGGCTTGGAAATAGTAACTCAGAGCTATTTGCAATGATTACTATTAGCGGTGAGCAGCTAGAGGCGCACGCACAAGACCTCACAAGGGAGTCTGAAGAGCTATCAAGTGCGGCCAATGAACAAGCAGCCAATCTGGAAGAAACAGCTGCGGCACTTGAAGAGATGACGAGCAATATCCACTCTACAACAGACAAAGCAGCCGCAATGGCAAAATCAGCTAGCGAAGCAAAAGAGGCAACACTTACTGGTGCAAAAATGGCAGATGTAACAGCAAAAGCAATGGTTGAGATAGCCGAAGCTACAAAAAGCATCAACGAAGCAGTAGCAATCATAGAGAACATCGCTTTCCAAACAAACATTCTCTCCCTCAACGCAGCAGTAGAAGCTGCTACAGCTGGAGAGGCTGGCAAAGGCTTTGCAGTTGTAGCTCAAGAGGTTAGGAATCTCGCAAATAGAAGTGCGGAGGCAGCAAAACAAATCAAAGCCCTAACAGAAACCGCAAAAACCAAATCTGAAGACGGGCTAAAGATATCAGACAGCATGAATGTTGGCTTCAAAACAATAGCAGAAAAAATAGACCAAACCGCTCGAATGGTAGAAGAAGTAGCAAATGCGTCAAAAGAGCAAATGCAGGGTATTTCACAGATAAACGACGCTGTTACACAGCTTGACCAAGTAACACAACAAAATGCTGCTGCTGCAAACGGCGTAAGTCATATGTCACAAATCGTACTAGATTTGGCAACATCACTTCTCGATGCTGCTGGCAAAACAAAATTTGATGCTTCAAAACGAAATATGGTGTGCAACATTGATATGATTTTTGACACTACAAAACTCAAGTTAGACCATATCAAATTCAAAGAAACAAACTTCAGTAAAGTCAAAATGAGCTCCAGTAGTTTCGCAGTTACAGACCACCACTCATGTGCGCTAGGCAAATGGCTTGATACCCACAAAGCCACATTACAAAACTCAAGTGCATGGCACAAAATGGAAGTAGCGCACGCTCATGTTCACACAAAAGTCAAAGAGTTCTGTGATAGAGGCGTAGGAACAAATCCAAATTCTGCCAACCTATCTACTCTCGCAAAAGATATTGAGAACGATACACTATCTGTATTTGAATGTCTTGACGAGTTCAAAACATCACTGTGCGCAAATTCAAACAACGAACACACCAATCAAGGTATGATTTCTCTTTAATCACAACCGCTATTTTTCTCTAGGAGTCAAAAGACTCCAGAGAGGATAGGATTCACTTACTGCGCTGAAGAGGCTACCAATTCTCTATTTTTCTTGCTTATAAAGTTTTTTAGGAAATCTTCTACATTGTATTTTTGTCGGTACTCTTCACTCATAAGATGGATCAAAACATCACCCATATCTATAATCGTCCAAGAATCACCGTCATCTACATGCAAGAATTTTTCATCAAATTTTGCCACCTCTTTTTTTAGCTCATTAACAAGCATCGCGCCGTGTTTTGCCGCAACAGCAGTAGCTACAATTACATAATCTACAAAATAATCAGTATCAGTTAGGTCAAAAACCTCGATATGTTCAGCTTTTTTACTGTCAAGCACATTTTTTATTGACTCTATTGTCTCTTTCAATTTATTCCTTTTTATAGTTTTTCATAATCTCATCAGCCACTTGAACTGGCAAATGATCAAATGAAGATTGATTCCTGATGTCTGTAGAGGATATATCGTATTTTACATTCAAAATCTTATAGCCGTGAGAAATATCATACCCATGTCTAGTCGCTACGACAATCTCACACAATCTCTCCAGCTCAGGAAAATTTTTCCAGTGAGACAAGCTAGCAAGGTTGTCAGCCCCAATTATCAGTTGTATCTTTTCCTCCAGCTTGTAATGCTTTGTCAGATACTCCACACTCTCTATCGTAGGCACACTTCGGTTTTGTGAAATTTCATAGCCAGACACTTCTACTTTTGGTATCTCTTCAAAAACCTTTTCAACCCACCCTAATCTCTTTCTAGCACCAGCACCAGCCGAGACTTTGAATGGACTCAGATAAGCTGGCATAACTACGAGCTTGTCAAAGGCAAGCTCATCACAAGCCCTCAAAACAATCTCCAAATGACCGTTGTGGATGGGGTCAAAAGAACCGCCAAATAGAGCTATTTTCATATCGAAACGGCTGCCAAAAACTCTTCTCTAGCAGGGATACTTGAGAAGACCAAAATAGTTTCGCCATTATACTCAAACTCAAGCTCATTTGCCTGCAAACACACTCTAGCGGCACGAGTCTGAGCTAGTCTCTCCTCTGGAGTCAGCTTTTTATACAGATAGTTTTTAGCCGTAAACTCCTCGTTTCCATATATAGGCTCACCAAAAATCGGCATTCCTATATTTGCAGAATTAAGCCTTATTTTATTAATTCTGCCTGTCAGTGGTGATACCTTAACAAGTGTGGCCTTTAGATGTTCAAAAAACTCTAACGGCTCGAATATAGATATAGATTCCTTGCCGCTTTCACCGATGCTCTGTTTGATTTTGACCTCACCATCGACAGTTTGTTTTTCGATAAATGTTCGAATTTCCACTCTCTCTTCTAGTCTGCCCTGTAGCAAGGCTAGGTAGCGTTTTTTTATCTGCCTGTTTTCAAACATTGTCTTGATAACAGCTTCGCTTTTTTTGTTTTTACTGGCGATAACTAACCCGCTAGTCTCATAATCTAGCCTATGGGTTATATTAGACGAGTGTCCAAAAAGCACCTTGATATTATCTAGCAAGGAAGTATTTGTATTGAACCCATTTGGATGTACTAGCAAAAACGGAGGCTTGTCAAATATAGCAAAATCTTCATGCTCATATACTACTGGAGCATCTTTGGTTGGGTTTGGCTCATAAAAGACAACCTCTAGCTCGCCATCTACCACTTGTCCTTTTCGCTCCACAGTGACACCATTGCATTTTACTCTGCCTTTATCCACAAGTCTCTTTGAGGCTCGTTCGGTAATACCCAGCGCATCAACTATTGCATAAACTACTCGCCTCGGCGCTTCAAGCTGTATTTTTTTGATTTCATACGACAACGCTACGCCTTAAACGCAACAAAAAGCGCAAAATTTAAAACCCTCAGAATAGCCTCCGTATGTATGAAGCCAGCATTTTTTGCATATTCAATATTTTGCTCTTCACTAAATGGCATCAGGACACTCTCAAGTGCACTTCGTTTTTGCATTATTTCAAGCTCACTATAGCCTTGATGCTTTTTGTACTCATAGTATCTCTCCGTCATCAGTTCGTTTAGCTCTTCATGCGGACTAGCAAGCTTTTCAGCAAATATAAACACTCCGCCACCATCTAGCGTATCGAATGCTTTTTGAAAAGCCTGCATTCTGATTTCTGGCTTGATAAACTGCATCGTAAAGTTCGAAATGACACAGTGAGCATTCATGGTTTCGCTACTCAAAATATCATCATGCACCAAAACTATTTCGCTACCATAGGCAATAATCTTTGATGCGGCTTGCTTTAGCATATGTTCCGAGCTGTCTATACCTATCAATTCATAGTTGTTTTTGCACGCCCTATCTATAGCCAGCAATGTATTTGCAGTTGAACAGCCAAAATCATATATCCTACTACCATCCGGGCAAAATCTACTGACAACAGCCATAGTGCTCTTGATAAACTCATCATAAAGCGGTATTGAACGGGTAATCATATCATCAAAAACAACCGCCACAGTCTCGTTAAACTCGAAGCTACCGTTGTAGTTTCCTTTAAAAATCTCATCTTTCATAATTTTTCAACTCCTGCCTAATAATTAGCATTTTTTCAGGACTATATTCCTTTTTGATGTGTTATAATACCTCAAAGTTGAGAAAAGGCACCAATGAAACTCGTATTAATAGGTTCTTCCACAGGTGGTCCTGGTCACTTGCAAAAAATTCTAAAACTTCTACCAGCTGATTACAAACCATGCATAGTAATAGCTCAGCATATCGGGGAGCAGTTTCTAGCAAGCTTAATACAAAATTTCACCTCAGAATGCCACTTGCCAATACACGCCTGTGAAAACAGACAGCGCCTAGCAAACGGAAATATATTTTTTGCAAAAGGTGAACATATCAATGAAATATCCCATGACAGTAATGGTCTTTCATTTCATATCCTCAACGAAACAAGTGATACATACGCACCAAATATAAACAGACTATTTTCTTCAGCAGCAAAAAATTCGAGTAAATTTGACAAAATCCTAGCAGTAATACTTACAGGAATAGGAGATGATGGCGCCTCTGGCATGCTAGAGCTTAGAAGGAGTGGTGCACACACCATCGCTGAGAGCAAAGATAGTGCTATCGTATATGGTATGCCTAGATGTGCAATGGAAAATGGGGCAGCAGTTGAAGAGCTAAATATTGACCAAATATCGAAAAGAATTGCGGATTTTGGGTTATGAATAAAATCTTAGACACTTTTTACAAAGAGACTGGGATATGTTTTGTAGAAAAGCAAGATATTGTCATAAAAAAGATAGAAAACTTCTCAAAAAATAGAAACTTTCACTCACTTGTGGCATTTTCTGCGGAACTTCAGAAAAAAGGTGAGCTTTGGCAAGAATTTGTAAATTTTCTCACCGTCAACGAAACATACTTCTTCAGAGAAAGTAGACAATTAGAGCTCCTAGTAGAATTTGCTAGCAAGAAAAGTAGTTTTAACATACTTTGCTTGCCATGTTCAAGCGGTGAAGAGGTTTACACTATAGCCATAATGCTTGAGCTTGCAGGTCTATATGGCAGACTTGGCAAAATAGTCGGTGTAGACATAAATAGCGATGTAATAGAAAAAGCAAAAGCGGGTGAGTATGCAAAACGAACTTTTCACAAGACTAGCGAAGCAATACAGGCACAATTTTTAGAGCAAAAAGATATACATTATGCCGTGAAAAATAGCATAAAGTCCAAGTGTGATTTTCAAAATATAAATATCTTTGACCAAAAAATAGAATCTCTAGGAAAATTTGATTTTGTTCTGTCCAGAAATATGTTGATTTATTTTGATAAAGAGAGCAGAGAGCTTGCAGGAAATGTTTTTAAAAAATTGTTGCTAGATGACGGTAAACTATTTCTAGGACATGCGGACATAATGGGAAATGGTCATCAATTTGAAAGAAAAATGATAAATGGGATTGTGTACTACGATTTAAACAAACTAAACTAGGTCATCTTGTGGGACAGTTCGTCAATTTTGTCTGACAATCCTTCTAGTTCGGTTTGGATGACATTTATTTCATAACACTTCTTCATATATGCATACAATATATCTTTTAGAGTATTGTTACCAGACTCACCGAGATCCTTGAATATATGTGCCTTTAGTTTTGCCACATGGTTATCTTGGACCGATATATCAAACTTATTGCCCTCTATGAAGAGTGTTATTTTTTGCATCGACTACCTATTAAGAACAAGTGCAATTTTCTGCGCAATCTCTTCCATCTCCAAATCTCTAGCATTCAATTTTTCTTCTATTGATTTTATGTATTGCTCTTTTGCATTTTTCTCTGCTTCAAGTGTGGCAATTTTTGATTTTGCCATAGCCAATTGCCCCGAAACAGTTTCGTATTTCTCCACCATCTCGCTTATTTGTAATTTTACTTTGTCTATTAGTTCCATCTACTGTTCCTATTTAATTGAGGATTTTGAGGGATTATATCAAAGGTTGATATAATTTTCAACAAAAATAATGGACAAAAATGGCTAAATTTGAGCTTCATAGTAAATACTCGCCCGCAGGTGATCAGCCAAATGCAATTGGTGCTTTGAGTGCAAGTATCAAAAAAGGCAATCGCTATCAAACTTTGCTAGGTGTTACTGGAAGTGGCAAAACATTTACAATGGCAAGCATCATACAGGAGTTGCAACTTCCAACGCTCATAATGACGCACAACAAAACTCTAGCGGCTCAGCTTTATAGCGAGTTTCGAGGCTTTTTTCCGAAAAATCATGTAGAGTATTTTATCAGCTACTACGACTACTACCAGCCAGAGGCATATATACCTAGGAGTGACCTTTTTATCGAAAAAGACAGCTCCATAAACGAAGAACTTGAACGATTGAGGCTATCTGCAACTGCTAGCTTATTGCAGTTTGATGACTGTATTGCTATTGCTTCCGTATCTGCCAACTATGGGCTCGGCGACCCAAAAGAGTACAAAAGCATGGTGCTCAAAATCGAACTTGGTATGAAATATCCTCAAAAATCCTTCTTGCTTCAACTAGTTGACATGGGCTACAAGCGAAATGATAACTTTTTTGATAGAGGCGATTTTCGTGTGATGGGTGAGGTGGTGGATATTTTCCCAGCGTATTATGAAGACAGAGCTATCAGAATAGAGTTTTTTGGTGATGAGTGCGAGAGAGTCTATGAGTTTGACCCGCTGATAAACAAAAAAACAAAAGATTTGAACAGCTTTACACTATACGCCGCTAGTAACTATGTCGTAGGTCAAAATAGACTCGCCGAGGCTATAAAACAAATAGAAATAGAGCTTGGAGAGAGACTTGATTATCTAGCAAAAGAGAACAGGTTGGTGGAGTATCAAAGACTCAAACAGAGAGTAGAATTTGACCTTGAGATGATGGAATCTACTGGAATGTGCAAAGGGATAGAGAACTACTCTAGGTATCTAACTGGCAAGGCTCCAGGAGAGACTCCGTATTCTCTCCAAGACTACTTTGAGGCTATGAACAAGGAGTATCTACTGATAGTCGATGAGAGCCATGTGAGCCTTCCGCAGTTTCGTGGGATGTACGCAGGAGATAGGAGTAGAAAAGAGGTGCTGGTGGAGTTTGGATTTAGACTTCCAAGTGCGCTAGACAATAGGCCTCTTATGTTTGATGAGTTTATCAACAAGGCTCCGCACTATCTA
The DNA here is from genome assembly GCA_964577355.1 of uncultured Campylobacteraceae bacterium. Lineage (GTDB taxonomy): Bacteria > Campylobacterota > Campylobacteria > Campylobacterales > UBA6016 > CAZNYV01. The sequence continues at coordinate 486 of CAZNYV010000031.1, read as the reverse complement.
TTTGTCTCTGCTACCCCGACAAATCTTGAGCTGGATATGTCTTCCATCGTGGCTGAGCAGGTCATCCGCCCGACGGGTCTGCTTGACCCAGTTATCGAAGTGCATCCTAGTTCAAGCCAAGTAGAAAAGCTCTTTGATGAGGCGAAAAAGGCAATTGAGCGAAACGATAGAGTGCTTGTGACGGTGCTAACCAAAAAAATGGCGGAAGAACTGGCAAAATACTACGCTGACCTTGGAATCAAAGTCAAATATATGCACTCAGACATAGATACTATTGAGAGGACTGAGATTATTAGAGGGCTTCGTCGTGGGGATTTCGATATGCTCATAGGTATCAACCTCCTCAGAGAGGGGCTGGATTTGCCAGAGGTCGCCATAGTGGCGATTTTTGATGCCGACAAAGAGGGCTTCCTCAGAAGCGAGACAAGCCTAATACAGACTATAGGGCGGGCGGCTAGGAATCTGGAGGGCAAAGTGCTACTGTTT
>CAZNYV010000030.1:0-17039 GCA_964577355.1 uncultured Campylobacteraceae bacterium | reverse complement strand
CCTGTAAAACCCGAGCAATAGCTACATTTGAGTTAATCGCCTCTTTGCCACCACGAAGCACACACGCATTCCCGCTTTTGAAGCACAGCGCCGCCGTATCACTTGTCACATTTGGTCGGGACTCGTATATGATACATATGACACCAATTGGCACAGAGACTTTCTCAATTCTCAAACCATTTGGATTTTGCCACCCCTCAAGCACTCTGCCAACAGGGTCTTTTAGGCTAGCTATAGTCTCGATAGAAAAAGCCATAGCCTCGACTCTTTTACTATCCAGCAAAAGTCTATCCATCATAGAGCTACTCAGATTTATAGAGTTTGCATATTCAATATCTCTACTATTCTCACCCACTATTATTGCGCTATTTGCCCGCAAAGCATTTGCCATATCAACCAGTATCTCACTTTTTTTTGCTGGCGAAAGCCTAGCTATATCAGCTTTTGAGTGTTTTACCTTTTGTAGTAAATTTTTCATTAGACCTCTTTTGTTCACAAAAACTTTTTGAGAGTATAACAAACAACTTCACAAAATGCGATACACATATTGGCAATTTACTACTATTCAGATTTGATTCTTCACAAAAAATTCATAAACTATAATGTAGAATGCTAATCGCAAAAAAAACACAAGGATTTCAATATGAAAAAAGTTCTTCTAACTCTTGCTTTCGCTGGTTGCGCACTAATGGCTGCTGATGGCAAAGCTGTTTTCGGTAAATGTACTGGTTGCCATGGTGCTGACGGTAAAAACTCTGCTATGTCTGGAAAAGTACTTGCTGGTCAAAAAGCTGCAGACCTAGAGAAAAAACTACATGGCTACCAAGCAGGTGAAGGCGGCCCTAAAAAAGGTATGATGGCACCACAAGCTAAATCACTATCAGCTGATGATATAAAAGCTGTATCAGCTTACATAGCTGGACTAAAATAGTCTAAAAATTTGCCACGGAACAATCTGGGTCCGTGGTAACCATTTTCTTCTGATATACTCAATTTTCCCCACTCTGCTTCGAATACTATACTTGCCTTATCTTTGTTGCTCATCATAAATCAAACCATAATTAATTTTAGATTGTTTCATTTTCAGATATGAATGATTTAATTTAATAATGCTAAAATATGGTCACTTAGGTTATAAATTATTCCGCGAGGATTTTGAATGAAGATTAGTATTAATGCATTCTTATTGCTGACGGCATTATTTTTTGTAGGTTGTGATGGCAACAAGTCTAAACAGGATACGGTTGAGCAAAACACATCAGGACAAACTGTCTCTCAAACAAAAGATGGCAAAACAATTTACGAAGGACAATGCAAGTCTTGTCACGGTATAGATGGTAAAATGAAAGCTCTAGGCAAGTCAAATCCAGTTGCTGGTTCAAACACTGTCGACGCTGACTTAAAAGGCTACAAAGCCGGCACACTGAACAAGCATGGCATGGGTTCAGTAATGAAAGGTAACGCTTCTAGGCTCTCAGAAGCTGACATAAAAGCTGTTGCCGAATACATAGCTAGTCTAAAATAACAAAAGACCGCAACGGCGGTCTTATCTCTAAATAATCTCAGGACAAAATGGACGATTTACCCCAGTTTAGATACCTTTACAAAACCTTCAAGAATATAGCTGAAGAGGCTGGGGGTTTCTTTCGACAAAAAGAGCACTACTCTATCTCCGAATGGATAGATTTTATACTAGCACTGCACAAAAGTTTTACAGCACTCGAGCTGCTTTTTGAAAATGATGAAGAACTCAAAAGTGGCAAGAGCATAACCATATCACCAGACGGCGATTTTTCAAAAGTAACGCTTGATTACAAGAATATAACAGACGAATTCGAAACGGCCGTATCTATTATTTATTTCAATCTACTCAAGCAAGATATAGAAGATATGTTTGAATACTGCAAAGCAAAGGCACTTCCAAGAGAGACGCTAATCCTCAAAAAATTATTTGACAAATTCTTGCTCTAATCTCTCAAAAAAAGCTATCACTCTCTTTAGATTTTTTACGAGACGCCCCAAAATCCCCATTTGAAATCATACATGCAAGTGTATCTGCAGCATCGGAGTATGTTTTTCCATCTATAAACATCGTTCTAAAACTACTATAAATATCTTCTACATCCAGTATCTCGAGGTCATATACATCTCTATATATCAGCTCTTTTATCAAATCAGATTTTGTAAGCATATACCATTTCCGTAAACTATTTAAGGGCACTCCTAAATGAGTTTTTGGGAGTGCTATTAACAATTTTAAATGCAAAAACCGTACCCAAAGATACAAATATTTCTAATACATCGTCTTATTTTGTTTATTTTGCCACAGCTTAAATGGCTTGAGGCACAACTCTCTCTCAATATTTATTATCTCCAAACCCTTGATTTTGGAAATATCAAGCTCACCATAAAAAATCTCATCACGAAATCCAATATCATCCGCATCCCTGCTTGTTGCACCATAATAAACAGTTTTGATATTTGCCCACTTAATCGCACCAAGACACATCGGGCATGGCATACAAGTACTATAAATTTCACACCCTGTTAGGTCAAATGTCCCTAATTTTTTTGATGCTTTTCTGATAGCATTTATCTCTGCATGCATTGTGGGGTCATTTGTTTTCAAAACTTCATTGTGAGCTATCGAAACCACTGCTTCACCTTTGACGACACATGCACCAAATGGACCACCATGATTCTTTTTTAGACCATCAATAGCACTTTTAACCGCAAGGTCTAAAAAGCTCATTGCCCGCTTGCTTTTCTGTATGCCGCCATAACAGCTTCGATAAAAGCAGCTCTTGAGCCCATCTCTTCTAGTACAGCAAGTCCCTCAGCTGTTGTTCCAGCTGGACTTGTGACTTCGTCTTTGATCGTCGCTGGGTGTTTGTTTAGCAGCAGCTCTGCCGTGCCATCAAACAATCCTTGAGTGAACTCTAATGCTGTTTTCTTATTCATTCCCGCTCTCACCGCACCATCGCTAAGCGCATCCGCCACAAGAGCCAAGAATGCTGGCCCACTTCCAGCAACCGCTGTTGCAATATCTATCTCTTTTTCGCTAGCCACCCAAACAGCTTTGCCGATAGCAGACAATATCTCGAGAGCTTCTCCTCTAAACACCTCGTCACCACTAAAAGCCGTCATCGATTTGCCATAAAGTGCAGCAATATTTGGCATAGCCCTGATATATGCATTTGCCTTGTAGTGCTCTTTTAGATTTTCAAGTTTTACACCCGCCATCACAGATAAAATAGCAGTTGCCTTGCCTTTGAAAGTTATGCTTTTGTATGTTTGAGGTTTGACAGCAAGTATAACAACATAGCCACTATAGTCAAAATTTGAATCATACTTGATAAAAGTTGTAGCAGGAAAGCTACTTTTTAATTGGGTGATTTTTTCTGCATCATTTTCCACTACAGTTATATCGCGTCCACTCAGACCTTTTAGCAGTGCCGAGCCTAGGTTTCCAGCACCTATTAATAATAGTTTCATACACTCTCCATTTTTCTTGAAATTTATCCAAAATAAGCTAACATTTGCCTTATTACAACAACAAATCAAGTACTGGAAACCAAATGAAAGCTTCAAAAATTATTTTACTTAGTATTGTCACTTCTTCTATGCTGTTTATAAGCGGTTGTGCTAGCAAAAAAGAGGAGTTTAATAAACCAGCTGAGTACTGGTATCAAGAGATGTTAAAAGAGATAGCCAGAGGTGATTTGGAAAAAGCTGACACAACATACACATCACTCCAAAGTGAGCATATCAAGTCAATCCTACTACCAGAAGCTATGCTAATAATGGCTGACGCCCATATGGATCACGAAGAATATACACTGTCTAACTACTATTTGGATGAGTATATCAAGAGATATGGTGACAGAAGAGGGACTGAATTTGCAAAATATTTGAAAGTCAAGGCTGGTTTTATGGGATTCAAAAAACCGCTTCGCGATCAACAACTTCTACTTGATACAACAAAAGACGCTGAAGCTTTTGTCAAGGAGTATCCAAATTCAATATACAAAGTCCATGTAGATAGTATGCTGGTCAAACTATACTTAGCTCAAAATCAGCTAAATGAAGATATTGCTGGGCTTTACGATAGAGTCGGCAAACCAAATGCAGCCAAAAAATATCGTGAAGACGCTAATTCATCTGAAGTAAGCGGAATAAAATATGAAAAAGCAATATCACCGTGGTACAGACGAATTTTTGAAATGAAATAAACCGCCAGAAGAAGCTGGTGGATTTTTACTCACAATTGTATTACATTTAGTTTTTTTGATTTAAGGGATACACTTTGCAACTGTCAAATTATGGTTCATTTCCGGCAACTCTGCCTATTATAGTCGAAGATGAGATATTTTTATATCCATTTATGATTGCTCCACTTTTCTTGTCTGACGAAAGCATGATAAAATGTGCTTCGTTTGCCATAGAAAACAACTCACTCTTACTCGTATGTCCATCTCGCCCGCATAGTGACTCAGCCGATAAATCAGACGGATTTTATGATTCTGGCGTAATCGGTTCTGTCATACGAAAAATAGTTCTACCAGATGGCAGAGTCAAGCTTTTGTTTCAAGGGCTTGCTAGAGGTATGATAGTCGAGAAGCTAGGCGACTCTCCAATGCTAGCTGTAGTAGATACAATCAAATCTCACCCCTACAACCAGCAAAAAGTAGAAGCAATCCTTACAAATCTCAGAGAACATGTCAAAACATATTCGCAGGTAAGCGGAAATTTCCCACAAGATTTGCTCAAAACAATATACGAAAACCATGAACCAAACCGCCTAGCCGACCTCATATCAAGCACTCTAAAAATCAAAAAAGATGACGCATACGCTCTATTTATAGAGACAAATATCGAAGTCAGATTGATGAAACTAATCGGTCTCATCATAGACGAGACAGAAGCGGCAAAGCTCCAGCGAGAGATAAAAGCAAAAGTCCACGACAAAATGGACAAAGTCAACAAAGAGTACTTCCTAAAAGAGCAATTAAAGCAAATCAGAAAAGAGCTTGGCGAGGATACAACTAGACAAGAAGAGATAGATGAGTATCAAAAAAAACTAGACTTAGTCAAGGCTCATATGCCAGAAGATGGCTACAAAGAGACCAAAAAACAGCTCGACAAACTATCTCGAATGCACCCAGATAGCTCTGACGCAAACACGCTACAAACATTTGTGGAGTATGTGCTTGAGATGCCTTTTGGCAAATATTCAAAAGCCAAGCTAGATGTGAGCGCTGTATCAAAAATGCTTGATTCTGACCATTTTTCATTGGAAAAACCAAAAAGCAGGGTGGTTGAATATTTTGCTGTCAAGGAGCTGTTGGAGCTGAGAGGTATCAAGCAAAAAGAGTCGAAAGGCGCGATACTTTGCTTCATAGGACCTCCAGGGGTAGGTAAAACCTCTCTCGCAAACTCTATAGCCAAAGCACTCAAGCGAGAGCTTGTCAGAATAGCGCTTGGTGGCTTGGAAGATGTCAATGAGCTCAGAGGTCATAGACGAACATATGTTGGAGCGATGCCAGGACGAATTGTACAGGGACTTATTGATGCCAAACAGATGAACCCTGTTATGGTATTGGATGAGATAGACAAAGTTGGCAGAACCCACAGAGGCGACCCAACAGCTGTAATGCTCGAGATTCTCGACCCAGAACAAAACGACAAATTCCGTGACAACTATCTCAACTTCCCAATAGACCTCTCAGATGTCATATTTGTAGCAACAGCAAACGAAATAGGCTCAATACCTGCCGCACTCAGAGATAGGATGGAGTTTATCGAGGTAAGTTCATATACGCCTCAAGAAAAATATCAAATAGCCAAAAAATATCTACTGCCTCAGGAGATGAAAAAACACGGTCTCAAAAATATCGAGGTCAATATATCTGAAAAAGCGCTCAAAGAGACAATAGAAAAATACACCAGAGAAGCAGGTGTGCGAAATCTTCGCCGTCAGATAGCGACTATCATGCGAAAATGTGCCAAAAAAATACTAGAAGAAAAAATCGCCCAGAAAATATCAATCACACCAGCAAATATCAAAGATTTTCTCGACAAAACTGTATTTGAGCCTGAGGAGATAGAGAAAGAAAATGTAGTCGGAGTGGTGAATGGACTTGCTTGGACGGCGGTTGGTGGGGATGTACTCAAGATAGAGACAGTCAAAGTAAAAGGCAGCGGCAAAGTAGAAATAACTGGCAGCCTTGGCGATGTGATGAAAGAGTCCACTAGAATCGCATACACTGTAGTCAAGACTCTGATAGATAGGCAAATCCTACAAATATCACCTGCAATCTTGGATATTGGATGCCCAAAAACAGGCAAAAAAGGCGAAATCAGACCGCAAGTCTACAACTGTTTTGACCTCCACATACATGTCCCAGATGGTGCCACGCCAAAAGATGGACCGAGTGCGGGTATCACGATGGCAACAGCTATCTCTTCAATACTAACCGAGCGCAAAGTAAATCAAAGCGTAGCGATGACAGGCGAAATAACACTTACTGGCAAAGTGACAGCGATAGGCGGACTCAAAGAGAAGCTAATAGCAGCATACAAATCAAAAATCAAAAAAGCACTCATTCCGCGCAAGAACTTTGAGCGAGACTTGGCTGATATACCTCTTGAAGTAAAAGAATCAATAGAAATCATACCAGTCGATACAATAGAAGATGTTTTAAAACACGCATTAATACAAAAAGGATAAACCATGAAAGTGCTACTAACACAAGATGTAAAATCACTCGGCAAAAAAGGCGAGATAAAAGATGTAAAAGACGGTTACGGCAATAACTTTCTCATAGGAAAAGGGTTGGCAAAACTAGCCACTCCAGCCGTAATCAAGCAGTGGGAAGCAGGAGAGCGAGCCAAAAAAGAGGCGGAAGCGCACGAGATAGCTACGCTAAATAGCGCAAAATCAGCCCTTGAAGGTGTCAAGCTAGTCATAAAAACAAAAACAGGTGCAAATGGCGCACTATTTGGCTCTATCACAAAAGACGAGATAGTAGACGAGCTCAAAAAACAACACAATATCACTATAGACAAAAAATCAATCGAGCATCACGGAGCAATCAAAGCGACTGGCAACTACGAGCTTGACCTCAAAATGGGGCATGGAATTCACGCTACGCTAAACCTCACAATCGAGGCAGTTTAGTGTTTGAAGCCACAACCATACTCGCCTACAGAGGTCAGGATGAAGCTATCATTGGTGGCGATGGTCAGGTGACCTTTGGCAATACTGTCCTCAAACCAAATGCCATCAAAGTGCGCAAGCTACACGAAGGCAAGATTTTGGCTGGATTTGCCGGCTCAACTGCTGATGCTTTTACGCTTTTTGATATGTTTGAAAATATCCTCGCCAACAAAAAAGGTGACTTGCTAAAATCTGCCATAGAATTCGGCAAAGAGTGGCGCAAAGATAAAGTCTTGAGAAGACTTGAAGCTATGATGATAGTACTTGACAAAAAACATATCTTCATCCTCTCTGGAACTGGCGATGTCGTAGAACCTGAAGATGGCTCAATCGCAGCAATAGGGAGCGGCGGAAGCTTTGCTCTGAGCGCCGCTAGAGCACTTGCAAAACATTCTCAACTTTCACCAAAAGAGATAGTCAGCGAATCACTCAAAATCGCAGGTGAACTATGCATCTACACAAATACAAATATCACAACTTTGGAGTTGTAACATGAATATGACACCAAAAGAGATAGTGGCCTACCTTGACGAATATGTCATCGGACAGACGAACGCCAAAAAAGCAATAGCTGTAGCGCTCAGAAATAGGTATCGAAGACTAAAATTACCAGAGTCAATGCAAGACGAAATAACCCCAAAAAATATCCTCATGATAGGACCGACAGGTGTTGGCAAGACCGAGATAGCAAGACGAATGGCAAAAATGCTAAATCTTCCTTTTGTCAAAGTTGAGGCTAGCAAATATACAGAAGTTGGATTTGTGGGGCGCGATGTAGAGTCGATGATTCGCGACCTTGTATATGCATCAATAAATCTTGTCAAAGATGAGCACAAAGCAAACTTGATTGCAGACATCGACAACTATGTTGTAGACAAAATAGCTAAAAAATTGCTCCCAGAACTGCCAAAAGGTGCGACTCCTGAAAAACTATCAGCATATGAAAAGTCATTAGAAAAAATGAAAGAAAAAGTGCGGAGCGGCAAGGCTGACCATCTCAAAGTCGAGCTAGATATTTCACACAAAAAGAGCTTTGATGGTAATGGTGACAACAATTTACCAGTCGAAGTGATAAAAATCCAAGAATCTTTTTCAAAGCTTTTAGGCTCAATAAATGACAATGAAATCAAAAAAGAGATGAGTGTCGCCAGCGCAAAAGAACACCTCAAGGCAGAAGCGGGTGAGAGATTGCTTGACATGGAGGCAATCAAAACAGAGGCTCTAAAACGAGCTGAGAACGGTGGTATAGTCTTTATTGACGAGATAGACAAAATAGCAGTAAGCAGCAAAAGTAGCAGTAGAAACGACCCGAGCAAAGAGGGTGTGCAGAGAGATTTATTACCAATAGTTGAGGGCTCAACCGTTGCTACAAAACACGGCACAATAGCAACCGACCATATACTCTTTATCGCTACAGGTGCATTTCATCTGACCAAGCCAAGCGACTTGATTCCTGAGCTACAAGGAAGATTCCCTCTCAGAGTAGAGCTAGATTCGCTTGACGAAGAAGCACTTTATAATATATTAACATCTACCAAAAACTCACTATTAAAACAATACACCCAACTGCTAGAAGTCGAAGGAGTAGAGTTGACCTTTGATGACAAAGCTGTTAGAGAACTGGCAAAAGTGAGTCAAATCGCAAATGAAAAGACTGAAGATATAGGTGCTAGAAGACTTCATGCGGTGATAGAAAAAGTGATGGAAGAGATTAGCTTTACAGCTGATGAGATGAGCGGACAAAAGCTAACCGTCACGGCGGAAATGGTACAAGAAAAGCTAGCAAACATCATAGTAAGTGAAGATGCTACGAGATACATACTGTGAGTAAGTGTGGATTTGTAGCCGTAATTGGTCGCCCAAATGTAGGCAAAAGCACACTTCTCAACCTGCTCTTGGGCGAAAAAATTGCCCTAGTATCACACAAAGCAAACGCGACCAGAAAAAGGCTAAAAGGTATCGTCATGCACGGTGACAACCAAATAATCTTCGTCGATACACCAGGGATGCACGCGAGAGACAAAGAGCTAAATATCTACATGATGAGCGAAGCTCTCAAGGCTATTGGCGATGCTGATTTGACAGTATTTATCACTGATACTAGACGGAGTCTCGAGGATTATGAAGAGTTTTTGACTCACGCAGAGGGCAAGCCACATATCATAGTTATCAACAAAACTGACCTTCTCAGCAAAGAAGAGTTGACTGTCAAACTCCTAGAATATGGCAAATTTCAAAGCAAATTTCTAGAAATCGTCCCAGTCAGCGCAGCAAAAGATAGAGGCAAAAAACAGCTACTTGAGGCAATATGTGCGCACCTACCAGAGTCGCCATATCTATATGACCCAGACTATATCACAGACGAAAAAAGCAGAGATATTTACAAAGAAATCATCAGAGAAGAGTTATTCAATGGGCTTAGTGACGAAATTCCATACGAGGCAGACATCATCATCGACAAAATCGAAGAAAGCGCCACGCTAGACAAAGTCCGCGCTACAATAATCGTCAATCGCGAAAGTCAAAAAGGGATGGTTATAGGCAAGGGGGGAGTAGCACTCAAGCGAATCGGCACAAAGGCTAGACTGGCATTAGAAGAGTTTAGTGGCAAAAAAATCTTCTTGGAACTGTTTGTTCGGGTTGAAAAAGGCTGGGTATCAGACAAATCAAAGCTCAAAGCCTTTGGGTATGACCAAGAAGTTTAATAACAAAAATTTACCGATAACAAAAATCATTTTTATCACATAAGCTTATTATAAGTTTTGTCAAAGTAATATTTCCAAACATTCTATCGATTGAATTTTGGTGGTAAAAAGTGGCATTTTACAATCTTAATAAGCTCTTTATCAAAAAACAAAACCAGCCAAACAGTACAAATATCTCCATATTGCCATCAAAATCTATCGCTTTTTTGAATTTGACGCTCACATCCCAATTAACCAAAAATGAGCTTGCAAAAACCATCAAAAACCTTGCTTTTGAAGAGCTTTCACTAGACCCTTTCGAACAATATCAGATACTTTATGAGCCAAATACATTTCGAAGCGACGACTTGGATTACACGACATTTAATGTTTTTGTAGCCTGCAAGAACATTATCAATGCCTCTTTTGAAAATCTATCAAATAGCAATACTGATTACGCTTTTTTTGCTCCGATTGTGTTTGAAACCCTATTTCCAAGCGAGTCGTTACCAAATAATGAAAAGGTGGCTTTGCTCAATAAATCAAAAAGTGATTCATTTGTAGCTGTGTATATTTGTGGACAACTGCAACTTCTTAGACCAGTCTCACCAACAGCTTCGATTGATATGATAAGTATAATTATAAACGAGTTTAGTAACGAGCTAAATATCGAGCAGTTTGATACACTCCTTGCGATAGGCGATTATGACGAAGGCGAATTAGCATCACTAGCTCAAAATTTAGACACAAAACTACTCACCGAAGCTGATTTGAATTTGAATCGTCATATTGATAAATCAGATATTGCAACGGAACTTGCATATGCAAATATCCTTAGACTGCAACGGTTCAACTTTTCCACAAAACAAAAACTACCATCTATCCACAAAACAAGAGTTGGTCAGCTTTCACTGGTTTGTGCAGCTTCTTTACTACTCTTCTTTGTATATCCGCTCACTACTTTTGAATACCAAAAACAGAAGTTAGTAGCAGAAATAGCAATATTTGCCAATACAAAATCAGACTACGAAGCCACACTGATGGCAATGGCAAAAAAGAGCGAAGAGCTGTCAAAGTTAGAAGCACAAATCAACCAGCTACAAGATGAAATAAACTCTCAAACCTCGGCAGTAAGTGAACTTGATAGAATAGCAAAAGATGGAGGTGGGCAAGTAGGGTTTCTAGTTTTTTTGGCAAAAACAGCCCAAGAGTTCGAGCTAAAGTTAGATGAGCTATGTATTACCAAACTCTCAGGGGTCATCAAAACAAGCGCCACAAAGCACGGCGAAATCACAAAATACAACGACACTCTAGCCCACAAAGGCATCGATATTACGATAGACAAGCTACAAAAAGATAGTCATACTCAGTTTTATACAGCCAGTTTGGAGCTCGTTAGATGAACTTCAAAAGAGCTGTTATCAACTTTGAAGAGTTGCTGCAACAGCGAAACCAAAGGGAAGTGTGGCTTTTCTTTGCGACTGTTGCCACTCTACTGTTTTTTGTCTCACACAAGCTACTAATACCAGCGTTGGATATGAGACTATCACAAATCAAGCAAGAACATACCTCTCTTAATATTCATCAGAATCTTCAAACTCAAAGAGCCAACCTAGCATCAATTGCGCTACAAATCACCAATTCAGAAGCACGATTAAATGCCTTAATAAAGCAAGAAGCTACCATCCAAAACCAGCTAAATAATAAAAATATAACTTATTTGGATAGCAAAAATAGTAGTGCTTTTTTGGATTTTATTGGAAAACAAACAGCAAAAAATAGCGCAATACTCATATCTATAAAACCTCAACCGATAATAGAATCAATATCAACTCCAAACAGGGCAAGCTTCATCGTAGAATGTAATGCTGGATTCAAAAATCTACTCTATATACTAAATGAGATTGAGAACTCGCCTTTTGTCACGACCATCGATTCTGTACATGTCTATGCAAATGGCAAAAATATCTTCAAAGTATCACTTTATGGACTCAGCAGGTGAGAGCATTTTTGCTAACTACTATTTGGTTTTGCAACATATGCATTTTTGCACAAAACAGTTGCAGAAGTGGCGTCGAAACAATAGATATTATCACTACAGCCAATCCATTCGAAAAAGATATATCACCGCAAATCAAATCAAAAGCCAAACAGCCAAAACCAGAGCCTACTTTTCGTTTGGGTGCTATTTTTGATAACAGCGCGATGGTAAACGATAATTGGGTGGGAATCGACGAGGAAATAGAAGGCTACAAAATAATCAGCATCAATAAAAACAGTATAGCCCTACAGAAAGCCGACCAAATCAAAGTGCTCAGACTTTTTCAAGAAGGCGGACTCAAGTGAAGCATTTTCTATTTTTTCTGTTTTTAACCTCTATACTTTTCGCTAAAAATGAGTGTAGCGATAGAGTTTTTGAAAGATTTTCCGCCTCAAAACAAGCCAGTATCTACAGCGCATTGGAGCAAATCAGCGCAAAATGTGGACTTACAATCATCACAAAAGACGATGAAACAAAAGATATGTTAGAGCAAAAAGCTGGCATTGCAAATCTAAAAAACTTCACGCTTGAGCACTTCCTAAATATACTTTTGGCAGAAAATAATCTAAACCACGAGCTTGATGGCGATATATTGCGCATATCATTCGTGGCAACAAAAAGCTTCAAAATGGACTATATCGCTACAAACAGAAGCTCATACAGTGGAATACAAACAAATGGGTCAGCGCAACAGCAGATACAATCCGTCACAAATCAAAGCAACAACTCTAGCGCACAACAAACTACCACATCAGCCATTGGAACAAATATCACAACAAATGACAACTTTGACTTTTACGCCCAAATAGAATCAGAACTCAGAGCCGTCATAGCACAGACAAGAGTTGTACAATCAAGCACTACAGAACAAATGTCGCACACAACAAAGCAGCTTCAAATAGAGCCAAAACAGTCACTAATCGGCGGTGTCATAGTCAACAAAAATGCAAATCTAATAACCGTAACAGGCACAAAAGATGAGTTAGACCGAGTCGAAAAATATCTAAAGACTCTGACAAACAGGCTCCATCAACAGGTGCTAATAGATGTCAATATCTACTCTGTCAGTCTCGACAGCAACAAAGTTACTGGTGTAGACTGGGGCAATATTTTCTCATTTTTGAATGCAACCATCAGTGTAGATGCCATCAAAAGCAAAAATATCACAGCTTTTGATACAAGCAGTATCTCATCAATAGACAGTACAAAAGGCATTGCAAGTGGTGAGTTTTTCCGTATTTCCTCAGCTATCACACTCAAAGATATTGTGAAATTTTTGGACACGCAAGGCAAAGTCAAATCCATCTCAAACCCTAAACTACTCACTCTCAACAATCAGCCAGCACTTATATTTTCTGGCGAAACGATATATTATCCAGTGGTCAGCGGTGGAAGTAGTGCTTCTGCGACGACTGGTGCTACAAATCCAAGCGTAATCTCAACACCACTGCCAGTTGGAGTGACACTTGATATTACCCCAGAAATAATAGACAGCGACTCAGTTATTCTCAAGGTCAATCCCTCAGCTAGTTCGTGCGTCGGTGCAGCTTGCGAACTCCAGAGAGTCTCTGTCGGTGGTGTCAACTATGATATAGCACCAAATGTCTCACAAAAACAGCTCTCCTCAGTCATAAAAGTCAAAAATGGTGATAGGATTATCCTAGGTGGTCTCATCCGCGACAAAAACGAGCAAAAAAGCACAAAAATACCACTCCTAGGTGATATTCCACTGCTTGGCTATCTATTCAAACAAGATTCGATAGTCAAATCAATGGAAGAGCTAGTCATAATCATCACGCCACATATAGTCAAAGATGATACAAAAATATCCAAAAACGAGTTGGGTTTTGAAGACAAATAATGCTCACTCTACTCTACCAAAAGAGCTTTTAGTAGACATAAAAAAACAGATACAAAACTCATCATATGATAGCAGTAAAAAAGGTGCTATCGACAAGCTGATAACCATCATATTGGAAAAAGCATCAAAGCTCAGAGCTAGTGATATACACATAGAGCCACTCGACAATACGGCAGTTGTGAGGCTCAGAGTGGATGGCGTATTGATTTGTATGTTTGAGTTTGAGCTAGATATATTTGCACCATTAGCTTCGAAAATCAAAATATTGGCAAATATGGATATAGCAGAAAAGCGCAAAGCACAAGATGGACGAATGATAGCAGAGGTCTTAGAATACACACTTGACTTTCGAGTGTCTGCCCTACCAACCATCACTGGTGAATCTATCGCTATCAGAATTCTTGACAAAACAAAAGCCGCACTCAACATCGCAGAGCTTGGTATGGACATCAACAACCTCAATAAACTCTCAAAAGTAATCACCTCACCAAATGGCATTGTACTTGTAACTGGTCCAACAGGTAGTGGCAAAACAACGACACTTTACACGGCTCTGGGCAAAATCAAATCAGCAACCAAGAAAATTATCACTGTAGAAGACCCTGTGGAGTATAGGCTGGAGCTAGTGCAACAGGTACAGACAAATGACAAAGCTGGGCTTGGGTTTGCAAATGCACTAAGAGCTATTTTGCGCCAAGACCCAGATATTTTGATGGTAGGCGAAATCAGAGATGCAGAAACCTTGAGAATCGCTGTGCAGGCTTCATTGACTGGGCATCTTGTACTGAGCACACTTCACACAAATGATGCCATATCCACAATCAGCAGAATGAGAGATATGGGGCTGGAGAGCTACCTACTAGGAGCTTCACTTAGAGCCGTTTTGTCTCAACGACTACTCAGGCGACTATGCCCACACTGCAAACAACCAGTAGCTGTCAAGGATTTGGCGGACGAGCTTGCAAGCCACTTCGATGGTATAGAATATATTTATGGTAGTTGTGGTTGTGAAAAATGCGCTGGTAGTGGCTATTTTGGCAGAGAGATGATTTCTGAAATCATAGTCATCTCACCACAAATTGCACACCTCATCTCCAAAGAAGCACATATCGGTGACATCTTACAACAAGCTATAGAAGAAGGGTTCGTTGGTAAGCTAGATGATGGTTTGGCAAAAGTACGAGATGGTATCACAAGCATCGACGAACTCCTCAGAGTAGTATGGTTTGAGCCGATTTAGAGTCACATTTGCACAATCTGGCGCCTCAGATACTATCATTGTCGACGCAAACGACAAATATGAAGCACTCAAAATAGCCAAAACCACCGTAAATGGCACTATTATCAGCGTCGATATGGCGGGTTTTGATATGAAGCTGTTTTTGACAAACTTCTCAAGCAGACAAAACATAGCCCCTAAAGAGCTAATAATGGCAGCCATCCAAATATCAACTATGACAGGGGCTGGCATACCACTACTAACGGCACTAGAAAACATTGTAGCTAGTGGTAGTGGCGAGGTAGCAAGTGTATTTGGAAGTGTGATTAGGGAGATCAATGCAGGACTTGGTTTTGGAGCTGCAATCGAGCGAAACTCTCAGATGCTAGGAAGAGAGTTTGTCTCAATGGCAAAGCTTGGAGAGCAGACTGGAGATATGGCTAGTGCGATGAATGGATTGGCACAAATGCTTAATAAAAAGTCAAAAATTATCGAAAAACTACAAAAAGCAACAGCTTATCCGCTCTTAACGCTCGCAAGTATTATTGTTGCATTTATTGTGATTATGGTGGTGGTAGCGCCGAAGTTCGAAGCTATTTTTGACAAATTTCATCTTAAACTGCCTTTTTTTACCATGTTACTGCTTGGTACTGAGAGATTTTTAGTGGACTTTGGAGTACTGCTTTTTTGTCTGCTATTGTCCACATTCTTACTTTGTTTGACACTCTATCGTCGCCATGCAGAGTTTCGATATAAAACAGATAGAATACTATTAAGCCTACCATTTTTTGGGAAATTACTTCATTTTGGTTGTAAAACCGTAAAAAATATCTAACTTATTGTCAAAAAATATCATACTTTTTCAGAAAAACAGCCCATTTAGTTAGATTATTTTTGACAAACTTTTGAAGTTTAGTTAGATATTTATTGACAATCTTTTATATTTTTCCACTTGCTACGACCACACCTTCAAGTCTTATCTCCTCGTCAAATAAGAACATAGGCTCATAGTCCGTATTGTCTGATGCGAGCTTGATATAGCCGTCTCCTATATACACTCTTTTGACCAGACAACCCTCAGATGTGCTGACAGCACATACAGAGCCTTGCATGAATGCTTTGGCTCTATCGACAAAGGCTATCTCGCCGTCGTTGATATGAGGAGCCATAGAGTCGCCTCTGACATTGATTGCCTCTATGCTCTTGGTTTCATATATACCAGCTAGATATAGGTCTAGATTTGATACTTCAATAAATATGGCACTATCGTCATAATTAGTGGCTCCAGCTCCACATGCACCACTTACCTTTGATAGATATTTGATGCGTGCATATTTGTCTGTCTGCTCTTCGAGCATTTTGGTATCTTGACCAAACAGTAGCCAGTTGATAGAGAGCTTTCTATGTGCCGCGAACAATGATAGCTCTTTATATGGTATAGAGTTTTGTTTTTTGAGTTTGGATAGTTTTTGAGGGGTGATACCTAGTGCATCAGCAACATCCTTGTCTAAGACAATTCTATTGCCGACATCTAGGCTGAGCGTGTCTTTTATCTTTTCTATAACCTCATAAAGGTTTATCATGCGTTACTTTCGTTACATCATAATTGGCAATCACAATCTCTTTTAGGCTTTTTCTACTGGTTGGGCATAGCGTATATGTTATCTCTGGAGTGGTATGAATATGATACTTTTTATACAGCTTCCTAATCTCTGGACAATCGTTGTAGCTCAATAGCCATTTGCCATTTGCACTCGCCAAAGTATCTCTTAACCTCTCATGGTCGAAGCCGTCTTTGCTTGCCTTGTAATATGTGTCGCTTCCATAATACGGAGGGTCACAATAGAAAAACGAATCATCGCCGTCGAAGTCTTTGATTAGTTTTTCGAAGTCTTGATTCTCTATCTGAACGAGCTTGAGACGCTTGGATATGATTGTAAAATCCCTCCAGATATTGAGAGCTTTTGTCTTGAGATTTCTGCCTAAATGTTGACGCTTACCTCCAAAGCTGGCTT
>CAZNYV010000029.1:0-17400 GCA_964577355.1 uncultured Campylobacteraceae bacterium | reverse complement strand
AGCATTGCTTTTGCCAGCTCATCACCATTTTTATATCTATCTCGCCATTTCTGCTGCGCTTGCAGCTTGGCTTCAAAACTCTTACGGTTTCTGATAGCCTGACGCTCAGCCACATCGTGACCGCAGAATCCCTCCACCTCTCGAAATAGCGCCCTAGCCATAGTCCCAAAGAATCGCTCAATATGTGGCTTCATCTCTCCAGAGTAGGGCGGCACTTCCCGTTTGGATATTCCAAGTCTCAGCAGCACCTCGTCAAAGTGGTTACTCGTATAATCTCGTCCATTATCAGTAACTACCAGTTCAGGCATACCAAATTTCATAATCGCTACTCGGAGGTTCCGACTAACGGCAAATGCGCTCGTCTTTTTCTCTAGTGTCACCGTTACCCTACGACTGAATACATCTATACAGCCGATGACCGCCCATCTCTGACCGTCATTTGTAATAACATCAGCTGGAGTGCCGTCGAGTTCCCATACTGCGCATTTGTGCGTGGCACCCTCACTAGCACTACCTACAGCTGGCTTGTATTTGCCTTTTGCTTTGTCAGGATTGGAGGCAAATTCATATAGGAAAAGGTTTTGCGATTTGTAGCTCTCTATATAGCGATTGACTGTCTCGTAGCTCACAGTTGTTTTGCCGTATTGCACTTGGAAGTTTCGATATATACCAGCGTTCGTGGCTCTTATGTCATTTCGCAGCAGATAGCGTATGACAAAGTTTTTCATATCCTGCGTGAGCTTTTCGCTACCCTCTGGTCTACCTCGGTTGTCTTCTAGTGCAAAAGCCCCATCCGTGCCGTTTCTTATAGCGTTTTGGTAGGTCTTATGCCATCTGAGGAGTTTTTCACGGTTGACTTTGAGACCCTCAAACTCTATAGGCAGGGAGGATAGGAACTGCTCAATAGTTCCGCTCCTATATGAATATGAGATGCATAGCTTGGCTTTTAGCTTGGCTTCAGTGGATATAGAGATTTTGCAGCTATCCGCTTTAGCTTTTTCTGCTCTGACGGTGTTTTTATCATCCACTCCACATCTTCTTTGGTTATCACTTTCTGTACTTTTATATACCATTGCTTTGGTGGCATTTCTATCCCCCAGCTCCTCTGTATGTGTTTGCACATAGGCATCTCCTTTTAGTTTTTCTTGCCATTTTGGTGGCAAGTCGTTTATATGGTAGGTTTTGACTCTCTTATCTGAGCCGTCTATCTGCTCCAGCTCGAAAGCAAGGTCTTTTGTTTGTTTTGCAACCGCCTGCTGGCTCACACCTAGCAACTCATAAAGCCTCTTTTGTGTGTATCTCTCACTCATGCCACAGCCTTTTGTATGCCATACGGCACACTTTTTGAGATGTCTTTATTTTTGTCGCCTTCATGAGTGGAGAGCCACTCGTACATGATATGAGTCTCTGGTAGGAGTCCATCACCATACAGAGCCACTACGCAGTCTCTAGCCTTGCCGACTTTTCGACCATTGTTTATGCCACTTATGACATCTCGCAGTGCTATATTGCTTAGCTTCCTGCTCCGTGCATAACCTACGAGCGAGTAGCCTTTCTCTCGCATCATTTGAGAAATAGTTTTTTCTTTTTCGGGCATGCTTTACCTCCTTTGTTGATTGTTTTGCTTTATTAGCTATACGGTTATTTTTTTATTTTTGTGTTAGCCATTCGATACATAATGTCAAATAAAATACGAAAAATTGCAGATTGAGATTGTTTTTTTTGAGTTTTCTGAGGAGGTTGAAGTGTATCCACTTCTTATAGCCCCTTTTGATATGATTTAGTTGCAACACAAAAATCAACAAAGGAGCTATGAGAATGGGAAAGGACTTAGGCAAATATGCCATGAATATTGAACACTTGCTAGTAGAAATAACCAAAGATATTCCAAAAGAAAAGCGCAAAGATTTGATAAAGTTTTTCACAAAAACAGAAAAATGTGAGATTGAAAAATTCTGCGCCAGATTCAATAAAGTAAGTGCAATATACATATCCAGAACGCCATCTAAAAGAAAGCTAATGACAAAAAACCACTCAGCTGTTATAGATGATATTCGGACTGCATCACTTTTTGAGGTAGCTAGAACGATTTACTTCCTGAGACGACTGGATATTAGTCTTTATCAGGCTGGAAATGCTTATCGTGATTTTGCAGCGGAGATTTCATACATGCTCCAGTGCATCTCTCACGAAGAGATTGTTGGGTTGATTTTAACTCCATTAATAAGGACGGACATATAGTCTCTTCTAGCTTATCAAGCAGTGCGTTGACTATAGTATCTTTCTCTCTCATGTGGTGAGTATTATTTACCTCTCTGATAGCTGATACAAGCTCAAAAATAGCATCAGCTATCTCAAGACTGTCAATTTTATCTTCCAAATTTTATCCTTTGATTTGGTATTACCTCCTCAAAAAACTCAAAAATTTACCCACACTTAGCCTGTCTCATGCAGATGTTTAAAAACGACCTAACGCCTAGACAACACAAGTCATCCAAACTCTAGCTCGGTCGCAAAGTTGTAAAAAACACAGAGTTTTCACTCCAAAAGCCCCTTGGCAATCAAACAAGAGGCTTTCGCAATAAAAAAACCTAACAGAAACAAAAAAGACTCTCAAGCTACAAAACTTTTTAAAACTTTTGGCGATTTTGGTTAAAATCGTTACTAATTTGAAAATGTAGCGATATTGTACAAGAAATATTCTTGTGTGTCAAGAGTTTTTCTGTTATTTCTTAAAAAAAGTTGGATTTTGATGCTCAAAGATAGACTAAAAAAGGTACGGGAATACTGTAAAATAAGCTCGCAAAAAGAGTTTGCGCACACTATTGGATGGACTATAGGGCGAATTCAAGACCTTGAAAGTGGCAAGGTTAAGGAGCTTAAAGGCTCTGAAGCAGAGCAAATACAAGAAAAATTCCTAATAAGTGGCTGGTGGCTACTAACTGGCAAAGGCTCAATGGAGCTAAAATCTGTATCACTAGTTGAGTCAAATACTGAATACTATGTGCCGCTGCTTAACCTTCAAGCCTCTGCTGGCAATGGAAATAATCAACATCATATAGAACAAACAGGAACTATTGCGGTCACAAAATCTATGTTTAAAACTATTCAAACACCAGAACACCTGCAAGCTTGCATGGTTGTAGGTGATAGTATGGAGCCTCGCATACTCAATGGTGATTATGTGATATTTGAGAAATGTAAGTTTGGTGGTACGGGTATATATGTGTTATGTGTAGACGGCGAGTACTTGGTCAAAAAGCTAGAGCGAACAGGCAACAATGAAATACAGGTTGTGAGCTATAACCCAGCTTACCCACCATATATACTCAACAAAGAGAGTACCGTGAATATTGTTGGCAAGATGAAGATTGCAATTTGTAGGGGTAATTGATGAAAGTTTTGTTCTTTATATTATTAGCTCTATCGGTTTTCGCTGGAGAACTAACACTAAATAGCACACCCGCTCAAGTATATTTTAGCCCAAAGGGTGGCTGCACAGAGGCAATAGTCAAAGAGCTGTCGCATGCTAAAAGTGAAATATTAGTGCAGGCGTACAGCTTCACATCTGCACCTATTTCAAAAGCACTACTAGACGCTAAAAATAGAGGTGTGAAAGTAGTGGCTGTGCTTGACAAATCGAATGTCAAAGACAAGTTTACAGCTGCCGATGCGCTTGTCAAGAGAGGTGTAGAGGTTCTGATAGATGATAAGCATCAAATCGCACATAATAAAATCATTATCATAGATAGGGAGACGGTTATAACTGGCTCATTTAATTTTAGCAAAGCAGCTGAGGATAACAATGCTGAAAATCTGCTAATCTTGAAAAATAAGCAGTTGGCAGAGGCTTATATCAAAAACTTTGTAGAGCACAGAGCGCATTCGGTGGTTTATAGTGGGAAGTAGAAAAGCAGAAAATCTAAATACAATAGATTTTATTTAAAACAAAAAAAAGGAGTTCCTATGCGATATTTTATTTTACTATTAATAAGCGCTATTGTTGTATTTGCTGCAAATGGTAGTGAGTATTCAGGTATGCATTATAAGTTTGCGAAGCTTTGTGAGGGTGGTCCAATACAAGATGCGTCTTGGTCTCAAAGCACATCCCTATGGCTTAAAGTTTCTCCAAATATTAGTAAACAAGAAGCTGAAGCCTCAGCAGATATTGTTGCTCCTAGATGTCATACTGCGATAGGGCAGAGGTGTTGTGTCCATATATACTATGGGAATATGAGAGAATTAGCTAGAGTTTGTGAGTAATCTAAATATTCAAAATTGCAATACAACTAAATTTGGTTGTATTGGTTGTATTGCTTTTTGATTTTTAGGTTGTATTGCAATTAAAAAGGTTGTATTGCTTTTCTGCCAAATTCAAAACCTACACTCCACCAAACGCCCATTTCATCGGATATGAACTAAAAACGAAGTATCGTGAAGATAGATTGAAGTAAAAGCGAAAAAAGTGAAATAGTTTGATATTTTCCAAAACCCTGCCACACCGCTATTTTATCGAATCGCAAATGCCTTTTTGCTTAGTCTGATTTCACATGAAAACTCACATTGGTTTTGTCAATAATTTTTCCATGGTACTATCTAAGCTAACAGCGGCAGGGATACCAATCATCCAAGCCATGCACATAGCGTTGGAAAATATACCTAACAAATATCTCCACTCACAAATCCAAAACTCTATAAACCACATAGAGCAAGGCGGCAATCTTGCAGACGCATTAGGCTCTGCTAAGATATATGATACTTTAGCCATGGGGCTTATCAATGCTGGTGAGCAAAGTGGTGAGATGGTAGTTATGTTCGAAAAAGTAGCAGAGTACTACGAGCGACAATTTGATACCAAAGTAGAGCTAGTAAGCGTGTTGATAGAACCCATGATGATTTTGTTTGTCGGAATGATGATACTTGTATTGGCACTTGGAATTTTCGTCCCCTTATGGGACATGTCAAGAGCTATCAGGGCTAGATAAAACCCACGGGAAGGGAACCGTGGGAATAAAAGGAGGAGAGTTTATGAAATTTACTGATTTTATACTTGCCAGTGACTCGTGTCTAGTGCACTATCACCAGCAAGGAGTCTTAGCCTCTAGGAGAAAAGCCAAAACTGTCTATGCATATTGCTTACCAGTTAATCTCAGCTGTTAGCATATATGATTTTTTGTCAAGTGCATCACCAACAGTTGAACCAACATTAGCACCATTACTACCTGTTCCAGCAGTTGTTTCTTTAGCATCAACAGATTTGTAGCTTCCGATGAAGTTTACATATTTGTTGTATTTGTATGCCAAGCCTATGATATACTGATTAGCGTCACCAGCATGAGCGGTATCAGATACACCACCTTTTAGTTTTTGATCAAGATTGTCATATCTAGCAAGAATTGTCCAATCTTTCATTGGTCTCACTTCAGCATTTACTGAATACATATTCTTTTCTTTATCAGCTGCTGTCTTATGGTAGTCATCAGTCATTTTGCCAACTTGAGCTGCGATTAAGAATTCTGGTATATTGTATACCGCATGCAACCAATAAGCTTTTCTATCATAAGCAGTTGAACCTGTAATAGTTTGGTCGTAATCTTTATGATCCATACTATCCATCCAAGATACAGAGATGTCAGCATATGTATCTTTTAGCTTACTTCTGTGACCTTCGTGCTCACCATCACCCATCAGGTTTGCAGTAAGTCTACCTTCAAAAGACATACCCTTGTTGTCGCCTTGAACATATGTTGGGTGGTAACCTTCACCGTTGAATAGTGCAATTTCGCTAGAGAAATACGGAGTATGAGTTCTAAAATTCACACCAAAGTCAGCAGAGTTCATTACATCTGGACCGACATTGATTGTATCAAATTTTGTTGCAAAAGATTTAGTAGCAACTGAAAATTTATCTTCAAGCAAAACTCTATTTAGTGATCTATAGTACCAAGCATTATTCTCTTCGTAGTCTATCCAAGCCCTATGAGTGATACCCATTTCTACGCCAGTATATGGGAGAACATTATCTAACCAAAGGTACGCATATTTAATAAAAATGTTAGCATAGCCGTTTGTTGCAGAGCCAGTAGTAGTAGTTGATGTAGCTCCGCCACCTTGGTCGGCTGGCGTGTTTCCAAGCTCAGAGGCATCGTCAAGCGTTACTCTGAAGTAATCTTTGCCATCCAAATATGCTTTTGCAGTGATATAATTTCTTCTAAGCTCAACACCACCTTGTGCAGATGTTTTATCGCCCGAGTTTGTCGCGCCATATTGATTCATAGTATAACCAAGATAGTGTGTACCGCTCAGTTCGATTTTACCCGCTTTTGAGCTGATTGGAGTAGATTTTATTTCTTTGCTCATCATCTCAGCAAGGTTGTTTTCTTGTACGAAAGAGCCTAGTTTTTGTCTGTTTTCACCTGGTTCTGTGAATATTTGTTTTGTATTGACATCTTCGTATAGTTCGATGCCAGCTGCAAAACTCATTGTTCTTAGAGCTGCAAGAGCTGCAAGTGATAGTCTGATTTTCATGAATAAATTCCTTTCGTTTTTATTGAACGGTAGAATAGTATTTGAAAATTGTTACAAGAGGGTTACTACTGATGTTACGCAAGCGCTAGCAAGGACAAAAGCTTTTCGCATAGAAATGCGAAAGATATTAAAGGTCAATTACTTGATTGAAGAAATCAAGATAAGAGGGTTACCCCTCTTGGTGTGAAAGTCTTGCTCTAGCCTCTCTTCGTATTGTTTTTTTGCTTTTTATTTTTTTCTCAGAGTATCGTTTTGCGACCTTTTTGCCATGCTTGCTACTTGATAGATGTTTTGAGTGTACTGACGACACATCGCTGCTTTTTTCTTCTTCTACTATTTCATCTTCTGGCTTGGTCATTGTAAATGCTTTCTCAAACATATCTTCTGCGAGAATCCATCTATTGGTTCTCGACTTGAGCATAATAACTATGACATCTTTGTTGTCTTTTTGTGCTCTTGCTATGAGACAACCACCAGCTTTGTTTGTAAATCCAGTTTTGACTCCGATGGCGTATTTATACTTGTCTAGTAGCTTATTGTGAGTCTCTAGCTTGTAGGATTTGCTACCATCTTTTGGAGTTATCACTACTTCGTCAAGCTTGACTATATCGTTAAATGTTCTGTTTTTGATTGCATACTCGGATAGCTTCAGCAAGTCTTCAGCCGTAGAGTAGTGTTGACCCTTATCAAATCCACAAGCGTTAGTAAAGTGCGAGTTTTTCATGCCTATTTGAGATGCTTTTAGATTCATCATCTGAGCAAAATTTTCCGTAGAGCCTGCGACATGAATACCGATAGCTGTCGCGGCATCATTACTTGAATTGACCAATGCCGCTTTGACCAAATCAAGCATCAGCACTTCGTCACCCACTTTGAAGCCGGCCTTTGTAGGTTCGACACTCGCAGCTTCTTTTGTAATTGTTACATACTCACCAAGTTTGCCACTCTCTATCGCCAATACTGATGTTAATATTTTTGTGAGGCTAGCGGGAGCGATTCTCTTTTCTTTGTTCTTTGACATCAAAACTTCACCACTGCCAACTTCTTTTACTATATATGATGACATCGGAAGAGAACTTGGTAGTGTATTTATATCGACTT
This sequence comes from uncultured Campylobacteraceae bacterium, assembly GCA_964577355.1. GTDB lineage: Bacteria > Campylobacterota > Campylobacteria > Campylobacterales > UBA6016 > CAZNYV01. The sequence continues at coordinate 9,771 of CAZNYV010000029.1, read as the reverse complement.
TTGCAAAGATTGTGGAGCTAAATAAGGCGGTTAATAGTATTAGTTTTTTCATTCTCGACCTTGTATGAGATTTGTACAATTTATATGTTTTGGAGCTGTGGCTGATTTTGCCAAATGTATCATAAATATCGGCTGAAAATAAGCCGTTTTTAGATTCATTCCTGTATAATTCGCCAGATTTCTGAACAATTTTACAAGCAATTTATAATCCAACAAAAGTAAATCGAGAGGCAGTTTTTATGATTCCTTACTCATTAGTCAAAGAATATCTTTTTAGACTTGAACCAGAAACGGCTCATCTCGTAACAGAGATGGCACTTCGCGCATCTACACCGCTATCGTTTGTGCAAAACAAAATGATAGAGAAATATTTTGTCTCAGATGAACGAATTACGCAAAATATATTTGGCAAACAGTTTCTAAATCCAGTAGGTATCGCAGCTGGATTTGACAAAAACTCGACAATGATAAAACATACAAGCTCGCTTGGATTTGGTTTTACAGAGATTGGCGCAGTAACTGTCAAACCACAAGATGGCAATCCAAAACCAAGAGTATTTCGTTTTCCAGAACAAGAATCCGTACAAAATGCCATGGGGTTCAACAATGAAGGTATGGAAAAAATAGCCGAAAGACTCTCCATGGAGTATCCATTTGTACTGCCAATAGGTGTAAATATAGGTAAAAACAAGCTAACAGCTGAAAAACTAGCAATCAATGACTACACTGCTTTGGTCGAAAAGTTCAATCCTATTTGTGATTTTATGACTATCAATATCTCTTCACCAAACACAAAAGGGCTCCGAAACCTTGCTACCGGTGATTTTATAGCTGAGTTGTTCGCGATGGTCAAAGAAAAAGCACACAAACCAGTCCTGCTCAAAATCTCTCCAGATATGGAGAAAAAAGATGCTGTAGAGCTTGCGATACAGGCTGTTGAGCATGGTGCTAGCGGTATTATCGCTACAAATACCACAACTGATTATTCACTACTTCCAGATGCAAAAGACTTTGGTGGATTATCAGGAAGAGTACTAAAAGAAAAAAGCTTCGATATGTTCAGGGCAATAAGCAGAGAGCTATTTGGCAAGACAGTACTTATAAGTGTCGGCGGAATTGATAGTGCAGATGAAGCATATGCGAGACTCAAAGCCGGTGCATCGCTTCTACAGATATACACTGGGTTGATTTTTCAAGGTCCAGAGCTTATCAAACAAATCAATGAAGGCATTCTTGAGAGGATGAATGAAGAGGGCTTTACACATATTTCCGAGATGATAGGAACCGATAGAGGTCTATGATTCGGGCTATTTTTGTTACGGTATTTTTTGCTTTTTGCAACGGAGGTCTGATGGCTAGCGCACTACCAAAATACGAAAGTATTACACTTGAAAACGGGCTTGAGGTTGTGGCTATACCACTGAAAAAAAACTCTGTAATCACAACAGATGTATTCTACAAAGTAGGCTCAAGAGATGAAATGATGGGCAAAAGCGGTATGGCGCATATGCTAGAACATCTCAATTTCAAGTCAACAAAAAACCTAAAAGCTGGTGAATTTGACGAGATAATCAAAGGATTCGGTGGCGTGAACAACGCTAGTACTGGATTTGATTTCACACACTATTATATCAATAGCTCAAAGGAGAATCTAGCGAAATCACTAGAGCTTCTAGCTGAGCTTATGGCAAATCTCAAGCTAAATGACAAAGAATTTCAACCAGAGCGCCAAGTGGTAGCCGAAGAGAGACTTTGGAGAACAGACAACAACCCTGGAGGTTATCTATACTTCAACCTATTCAATCTGGCATACTCATATCATCCATATCACTGGATGCCGATTGGGTTTATGGAGGACATTCAGAGCTGGAGTATAGACGACATTAAGGCATTTCACAAGACATATTATGCACCAAACAACGCAGTTGTAGTGGTTGCTGGTGACATCGATGCAAAACAGGTTTTTGCAGATGCACGAAAATATTTTGGCGAAATCAAAAAAGGTCCTGAGATTGTTCGACGCAAGATGACTGAACCAGAGCAAAAAGGTGAAAAGAGGGCTATTTTATACAAAGAGACAGGCGTAGAAATGCTCACCATAGCCTACAAAATACCAAGCTTTGAAGACAAAGACATAGTTGCGCTAAATGCAATTTCTGAAATACTAGGCTCTGGTAAAAGTTCTAGGCTTAGCAAAGTTTTGGTCGATGAAAAAAGATTGGTCAACTCTGTTTATGCCTATCCTATGGATCTAAAAGACCCAGGAATATTTATGATAATGGCAGTATGTAACGAGGGTGTAAAAGCTGAGAGTGTCGAGGAAGAGATACTAAAAGAGGTCGAAGGGCTGAAAAAATCGTTATCAGAGAGGGAGCTGGAGAAAATCAAAACAAATGCTAGAGCAGATTTTGTATTCAACCTAGAAAACTCATCAAATGTGGCGGACTTGTTTGGTGGTTATTTGGCAAGAGGAAATATCAAGCCACTGCTCAGTTACGAAGAAGATATAGCCAATCTGACGGTAGCAGAGGTAAAAAAAATAACCAAAAAGTATCTCTCAAACGATACAAAAACAACTGTAATCTTGAGGAGACATCCATAATCTGCCAATTGGCATTTGGACTCCCGTTTAAAATATAAATTTGAATAAAAAGGAAAAAAGATGGAAGTTTTTGGAGCTTCTACAGCACTTATAACGCCATTCAGAAATGGTGACCTAGATGAGGCAACATACGAAAATCTAATCAAAAGACAAATTAGACTTGGTATCGATTTTATCTCTCCGATGGGTACAACTGGAGAGAGTCCAACAGTTAGCCATGAAGAACACAAAAGATGCATAGAAATAGCAGTAGCAACAGCAAAAGGCTCGAATGCAAAAGTACTCGCAGGGGCAGGCTCAAACTGTACAGAAGAGGCTACAGACATCGCTGTCTTTGCGCAAAAAGCTGGAGCTGATTCATTACTTATTATTACTCCATATTACAACAAACCAACACAAGAGGGTCTATATCAGCATTACAAAACAATAGCAAAAGCAGTTGAGATTCCGGTAATGCTATACAATGTACCAGGACGAACAGGTGCCGACCTAAAACCAGAGACAATCAAAAGATTGACGGATGAATTTTCTCATATATACGCCATCAAAGAGGCCAGTGGTTCAATGGATAGATGTGTAGAGCTTGGTGTGAAATGTCCAAATCTTGCAGTTTTTTGCGGTGAGGATGGTATCAACTTTCCTGTCCTAGCAAACGGAGGTAAAGGAGTTGTCTCTGTCACTGCAAACTTATTACCAAACAGAATAAAAGAGCTATGTGATGCATCATTTGCTGGTGACTTCAAAAAAGCAAAAGCGATAAACGATGAGCTTTTTGAGCTCAACAAAGTACTATTTTGCGAGACAAATCCAATACCAATCAAAGCAGCAATGTATTTGGCTGGATTGCTTCCGACCTTGGAATATAGACTTCCGCTCACACCGCCTAGTAGCGAAACTATGGCACTGTTGGAAAAAACTCTAAAAAAATTTGATATACAAAAATAAAGGATACGAATGAAAAAAACTTTGGTAATTAGTGGTGCCACAAGAGGCATAGGCAAATCAATAGCTGAGAAATTTGCACAAAATGGATACAACATAGCATTTAGCTACAACTCAAACGCTGAAGAAGCTGCAAAAATAGAGGTTGAGCTTGCCGAAAAATATGGTATCAAAGCCAAATCATACAAACTAGATATTTTGGAGCCAGAAGGCTACAAAGCTTTTTTTGCAGAAGTTGATAATGACTTTGACAGAGTTGATTGTTTCATCTCAAATGCTATCATCTCTGGCAGAAGCGTTGTTGGTGGATTTGCACCGTTTATGAGACTAAAACCAAAAGGGCTAAACAACATCTACACAGCGACTGTGTTGGCATTTGTGGTAGGGGCTCAAGAAGCGGTCAAGAGGATGGAAAAAGTGGGTGGCGGTTCGATAGTAGCCCTGAGTTCAACGGGTAACATCGTACATACAGAAAACTACGCAGGACACGGCACAAGCAAAGCCGCTCTTGAAATTATGGTCAAATACGCTGCGATTGAGCTGGCTGACAAAAATATCAGAGTAAATGCACTCTCTGGCGGACCTATCGAAACTGATGCGCTAAAAGCGTTCCCTGATTATGAAAATCTAAAAGCAAAAATTGTCTCCAGAACACCACTTGGACGAATAGGACAGGCTGATGATATGTCTGGAATAGCATATTTTCTATGCACTACAGATGCCAAATGGATAACTGGTCAAACTATCATCGCAGATGGTGGAAGCGCCTTTACTTGATGAAACACAAGATTTTTAATCTACCAAATATATTAGCCCTCACAAGAGTTTTGATAGCTCCTGCAGTTTTTTTTATTCTGATAAACAATGCCTACTTTGTCGGGCTTGGAGTTCATATTTCGTGGATAAACTATTTTGCGGCTTTTCTTTTTGTGCTAGCTGGCATCACTGATTTTTTTGATGGATTTATCGCAAGAGAGTGGAATGAATCGACAAAGTTCGGCTCCATCATAGACCCACTTGCTGATAAAATGTTAATGCTAGGAGCATTCTTAGCCCTCATGTATATTGGCAGGGCAGATGCTTGGGCTGTTTTTATTATTTTGACGAGAGAGTTTTTTATTACTGGTCTTCGTGTCGCAGTTGTGTCTGAGGGCAAAAGCGTTGCTGCCTCAAATGCTGGCAAACTGAAGACATTTTCTCAACTGATAGCGACTGGATTTTTGATAATGCAATGGCCATTTGGCACAGCGTTGCTATGGATTGCAGTGGCTCTAACTATTTATAGCGGATACGAATACACTAGAGACTATTTCAGGGACTAAGGGTTTTATTTGGGCATATTTATTTCAATCTTAGTCCTATCTGTACTGGTCGTAGTGCATGAGCTGGGACACTTTCTAACCGCTAGATTTTTTGGTGTCAAGGTTGAAGAGTTCGGACTAGGTCTTCCAATAGGCGTAACCAAACCTTGGTTTGCCAGAAAATACGGTGAAACTGTCTATTCATTCTATCCAGTATTTCTCGGTGGATTTGTCAAAATGAAAGGTCAAAACGACTCTGACCCAACAGCCAAAAGCGATGACCCAGACAGCTACAACTCCAAAACACCGCTTCAAAAAATAGCAATACTTTTTGCGGGACCGTTTGCCAATTTTTTCCTAGCTTTTGTGATTTATTTTGCCGTCACACTCCAAGGTGTACCTACACTAAAGGCTATCATAGGTCAGCTAGCTCCCAACTCTGCTGCGATGCAAGCTGGTATCAAAACTGGCGACGAGATACTTTCCATCAACTCGCAAAAAGTCAGCTATTGGGATGAAATTCCAGACATCGTGACCAAAAACGGCGGAGCGACGATGAGTATTGAGCTAAGACGAGATGGTAAAAATGAGACCATCACTCTAACCCCAAGAGAAGTAGCTGCAAAAACTATTTTTGGCGAAGAGGTCAAAAGATACATGATAGGTATCTCTCCTTTGGGTAGTAGTGAAATCGTGCATTACGACCCACTACAAAGCGCAACTAGGGCATACAATGAAACACTCCAAGCGTCCAAATTTATAGCTCTTGGCATCCAAAAGCTATTTACTGGTGTGGTAGCTGTGGAAAATGTCGGCGGAATCGTCTCTATCGTACAGGTCACAAGCAGTGCAAGTGCGCATGGTTTTGCTTCGCTTTTACTACTTATGGCTCTCATATCGGTCAACCTTGGCGTTGTCAATTTACTCCCAATTCCTGCACTAGATGGTGGTCATATTATTTTCAATCTTTATGAGCTGATTTTCCGTCGCGCACCAAATGAAAATCTAGCACTGAGACTTACATATGCTGGCTGGGCCGTGCTTTTGTCTCTTATGCTTCTTGGGCTTTACAACGACATTCATAGGCTAATAGGATGACAAATTTAGAAATCGCAATAGAAAAAATAGAGTTTGCAAGGCTCGCATTTGATGCAAAACATATCGTAAATATCGTAGTTGCTAGCAAATATGCCGATGCCAACGCGCTCAAAAAACTCTACTTTGAGGGACAAAGAGCATTTGGAGAAAACAAAGTCCAAGACCTGGATGAAAAATCTGGACTTCTCATTGATTTGCCTATAGATTGGCACTTTATCGGCAGACTTCAATCCAATAAAATCAACAAACTCCTAGACATCGGGGTCTCGCTTATCCACTCTGTGGATTCTTACGAAAGTGCATTGGAAATCAGCAAAAGAGCTGGTTTAAAAAATAAAAACCAAAAAATTCTGCTCCAAATCAACTCAGCGAAAGAAGATAGTAAGGCTGGCGTGATGCCTGAGGTAGCGATAGAAGAGTATTTGAAAATCAAAGAGCTACCAAATATAGATATTAGCGGTGTTATGACAATCGGCGCGCATGTCGAAGATACCAAAACAATCCAAACAAGCTTTGAGACTACGCGAAGAATTTTTGACGAACTGTCATCAAATGGAGCGAAAGTCTGCTCCATGGGCATGAGTGGGGATTATGAGCTCGCCATAAGATGCGGCTCAAATATGGTCAGATTAGGCTCGGTGCTTTTTAAGTAGAGCCCCACTCTCCAATCTATCAGCTGCACTTTTTAACAGATTCATCTCTATACCACTAAGCTTTGCAATATCGATTAAATCGTGCTCGCCATCGCTGTATGCTAGCACCCATAAATTTGCCAACACGCTCTCCTCCACCGAAGCATTCCCTGATAAAGTATGATAAAGCCCTCTTGAGCCCAAATTTGGCTCACCAAAAGGTGAAAGATTGATATATTTATCATTACCCTCAACTGTTTCGACAATTTTTTTATACATTTCAAAAGAACCAACAAGCCCCTCTTCGCTGATAAAATCTAGGTTATCCAGCGAGGTATGATACTCTGGATATTCGCCATACATCGACCTTGTCAAGGAGCCAACAGGCAAGTCAAACCCAGGTGAACAATACTGTCTCTCATCTGAACCAGTCGGGAACCAGTTGACGATTTTGTGTGGCATATTTGATGTTGACAAAACAAACTGAGCCACCCTGTCAGATACCATGTTTCCCAGCCTGCTTTTTTTGTAGGTAAAATCTCCGTTATCGCCGACACAAGTGAGGACGAAGCCAGCTTTTACCTTTTCTTTTAGCTCTTTACCATAGTGATGCAAATAGACAATAGAGCCGATAGTTTCTGGTATATACACAAAACGGTAGCTATATCTCGGTTTTGGTTGGTTTTGCAACCACTCATACAGCATCGTCTGCACAATCGGACCGCTAAGCTCATTGTTCGCCATCATCGGATGACAAACATATGTCGAAAATAAAATTTCTTCATCACTCTCACCCTGAATAAAGCCCTCTGCGACAGTAAGTGAACCATCAAACAGCTCTGTATCTACACACACTTCATACTTGTCATCATTCATAGACAAAAACCGCTCATGCTCCATACAAAAACCCCATCTAGGCGTGTAGTACGAAGTACGATATGGAATAGCGTTTGGCTGACTTGGTAGCGTATAGATATGGGTAGCCAGCTCCTCTTTATCCAAAACCCCACAAAAAGGCATACTATATCCCATAAGGTGCAGATTGTGTATATCAAAATCAACAACAATCTCGCCGTTCAATCTTTTTATATATGCTTTATTTACCCTCCACTCCTGCGGGATAGTCCAATCTAGGCATTTTTGACCACTCAGGAACTCTTTTATTGTAAGCGGGACGATTTCATTTAGAATCGACAGGGTTTGTCGTACTCCATCACCCGTGATACTTCTCGGAATCGGCCAAAGTTTTTGCGCCAGCTTCATGGAATCCATTTATCCACCTCCACGCATAGATAAAGCGGATCTTGTTTGATTTTTTCTTTTAAAAGCTCATGAGCATCTCGAATCTTCACCGCTTCGATTTCAAGCTCAGGATTTTCAAATTGCCAAATCTGCATTAGCCCTTCGTTGTTCAAATCCTCTTCGAATCTCCTAAAATCTGGTCGCAGACTGAGTTCTTTTCGACAGAAATATCGCACCGTACTTTTGTGTCTACCGCCATTGTCATCAATGATTTCGCCATCAAAATCCTTGTCAAATCTATATGATACACCTAGGAGCTTTTCCAAGAAATGTATCTCAGTACAGTGCCTAAAAACACCGCCAACCGAAGCCATCCAGCCATCTTTTTGATATATTTCACCAGCAATGCCACTCTCGCCAAAACTCTCACAATCTCTCGCCACAAAGTGTTCTTTTGAAAATTTATCAGAATATGTAAGGTACGAAAAAATACTATCAAGCGTCCTGTGCGGAACTCCAGTTTTTCTCAGATACTCAGTAACAAAACCGGTCTGTGATGGTGTACTCAAAACATCAAATGGTTCATTTTTTGTGAAGCTATAGCTAAAAGCTGGAATCGCGATGCCCTGCCCAGCTTCTCCGGCTTCGCACAAAAATCTAGCGAAAGCCTCTAGCCTCTCTTCATTGCTATTCCCAAGCCTAAAAAGCCCGACGAAATCGATATGAAGTGCAATAGGCGCTTGCCCACTCAGTTCCAGCATCTTTATTACAGACTCTCTCACTCTGACTCTTCCACAAGCTCAATGATTCCGATGTCGCTCGCCAAAAACGCCACCTTTGCATTGCCAAACAAAATCGCCTCTTTTGGCTCTGATAGAATCCTAGCCCCTGTACTAACAAGCATCGAAACGGCTGTGCCAATATCATGCACACCCCAACAAGTATGATACAAGAGGGTATTTTTTCTGATAAACGGAGCTACGGTTTCACCACTTATCAACTCTATCTGCGTACCCTCTTTTAGTGTTATCATCTGTACTGTAGCTTTTTGCAATGGGTCAAAGATAGCCTCTCCAACAGCTATATCACCGAAGTTCTTTTGCAAAAAATCTATCACAACCTCGTGATTATCGCAAGCTACACCTAGATGATGAAATTTCATTTTTTTCCTTTTATTAGCGCTGCTATCTCGTTTGGCGACAGAAGTGCTGTGATTTCTTTTAGACTAAATCTGATTTTGAAAGCTCTCTCAAGTGCCATTACCAAGTTTATTTGGGTGAGAGAATCCCAGTTTTGTAGCGCTCGGAAGTTAGTATCAGGTTTGATTTCCTCACCCTCCACATCATAAATATCAGTACAAATATCCAATATTTTTTCTACTATTTCATCCATTATTCACCTCAATAAATCTATTTTTTTGCGAAAAACTTGCCAAATCGAACTCATATCTATCGCCACCAAGCGGTGCAAATCCTAACTTTTCATAAAAGCTTGAAACCATCTCGTTTTTTGGACCATTAACATATTTTCCGATTAGCTTTTTGCACTCTTTTTGCCGTGCCAGATTTGCGATATAGTCAAACATAGCAAACTCCAACTCTCTACCAAAAACCCTGCAACTCATCACCCACCACTCAATCACAAGCACATCGCCCCTCAACTCTCCACCAACTACGCTAACCAACCCATTGTCGCCGAACTTATCGGCTAGTTTGCCACATATCAAAATCCAACTATCGGAATTTGAAACATTTTGCACTTCCAAATCATCGGTTCGTCTCAAGGTCAGATTGAACTGGTTTGTCTTGTTGAGCAGCTGCGCAACCCTCTCTACAGAGGAGCTATCCACTTGATAAATCTGCGCATGCATTTTTAGGGACTCTAAGTACTCTCCATAGTCAGAAAAAGAGCTTTTTGCAGACTCTCTGGTACGATTTTCATCATAAAATCTGCT
>CAZNYV010000028.1:0-17406 GCA_964577355.1 uncultured Campylobacteraceae bacterium | reverse complement strand
GCTGACTCTTGGCTGACAGGGTGTTGCTAAATGATTTTATTATTGTCAATCCTAGATATTCACATTTCAATGAGCCAGACGATAGCTATCACGGGCTGGTTTACACAAGCTTGCCACTTCCAGCATTTACGCTTAGAGCTAGACTTTCACTTCTAAGGGACATTGGAGCTGCTGCATCGCCATTTAACTCATGGCAGTTGATTCAAGGGTTAGAGACTCTGAGCTATCGCATAAAAGCGCACTCTGCAAATGCTCTAGCCGTGGCGGAGTTTTTGGATGCTCACCCAAAAGTTGGCAATGTAAAATACCCAGCTTTAAAATCGCACAAGCATCACAATCTGGCGCAAAAATACCTAAAAGGTGGAATGGCAAGCGGTTTGATAAGTTTTGAGGCTGAGAGCTTTGAGGCGGCAAAAAACATCATTGACACAGTCAAGATTTTTACCCCAGTGGTAAATATTGGAGATAGTAAATCTCTAGTGACGCACCCAGCTAGTACGACACACTCTCAGCTAACGAGCGAGGAGCTAAAAAGCTCTGGAATATCAGAAAAACTAGTGAGGCTAAGCATCGGGCTAGAAGACCCAACCGATTTGATAGAGGATTTGAAAATAGCGATTGGTTGAAAAAGGACAGGCTAATGTGACCTGTCAAATGTGTTGAGCTATCTCCATCAAATCTTTTGTATCGATGATGATATTTGCATGCTCTTTTAGCTTTGGTTTGGCGCAAAATGCTATTTTTTTGGCGGCATAAGCGAACATTGAGGCGTCATTTGCACCATCTCCAACCGCTATAGTGTTTTCGATAGAGATTCCTAGTAGTGACTGCATCTTTTGAATCATGACGCCTTTTGAATTTGAATACATCATCTCACCGCCGACCAGACCTGTGAGCTTTCCATCTTTTGTGTGTAGAATATTTGAGAAATCCATATCAAAGCCAAGTCTGGAACGAGCTGGCGAGGTTGCTATAGAGAAACCGCCAGAAAATACAATGACCTTGTAGTTTTTGGTTTTGAGTGTTTTGATAATCTCTTCTGCGCCTTTGATAAAAGGTAAATTCGCACATTTGTCTTTGGCTTTTTGTTCGTCCAACCCTTTTAGCATCGCTACTCGTTTTGTTAGAGCCTCAAAAAAGTCAATCTCACCTCTCATGGCACTTTCGGTTATTTTGGCAACTTCATTTTCGCAGCCAGCTAGACTTGCTAGCTCGTCTATAGTTTCACCATCCATCAATGTGGAGTCAAAGTCAAATACGCACAATTTCACATCTATTCCTTTATTTGTATGGCAAATAATAGCAACAAATCGGTAAAATAGGCAAAAGCAAGCACTGCAATAAGGTATTGGTATGATAGAAAAATTGATTCAAAAGCTCGAAAACTCTTTTGTAAGCCTAGAAATTACTCCGCCAAAGAGTACAAATCTGAGTGAGGTTCTGGATAGCGTCAAGAAAATAAAAAAATTGGGCAATATGGATGCTTTTGTGGTTACAGACAATCCGCTGGCAAAACTCAAATATTCATCCACACTAGCATCAGTGAAAATCACTCAAGAATTTGCCAAACCTGTTATTTGTACAATGAGTATGAGGGATAAAAATAAGTTGGCACTTCAATCTGATTTGTTGGGGCTAAATGATTTTGGTGTCAGGATGGTGCTGGCGCTCACAGGTGACCCTGCCAAAATATCAGACCAACCAAATGTAAAAGGTGTGTTTGAGGGCAATAGTGTGGAGCTTGTAAGAGCTATCAAATTCCTAAATGCTGGTGTCGACTTTGCTGGTAAGCCACTCAAACATCAACCTAGACCAATCTTTCCTTTTTGTGTTACAAATTCTTATGCCAAAAATCTATCAAATTTACAGAAAAAAATGTACAAAAAAATAGAAGCAGGATGTGTTGCTATGGTGTCTCAGCCTGTATTTGATGTAGATGGCGCAAAAAAATTATTGGAAATATTTGATGAGACTAGAAATAGTTTTAGTGATGAGAGGAGAGATGCCAAGCTGATTTTTGGTGTTTTTCCTATTACAACGCTCAAAACCGCACAGTTCTTGTATGCTCATGTGCCTGGTATTTTCGTACCGCAAACACTTGTTGATAAGCTGTTTGTGGCATCAAAAATATCACCAGAAGAAGAAAAGAGAGTAGGGGTGGAGATGACAAAAGCCTTGATTGACTCACTAAAACCAATTAATCATAGATTTCATATTATGAGTGCGAATAAATTTGACTTTATAGATGAGCTTTTGGATTAGTTGATTTCTAATCAACAACCGTATTTCTACCGTTTGCCTTCGCTTTGTATAGATTGATATCAGCTTTTTTGTATAGGCTTTCCATGGTGGAGTTTGATGAGCCGTCACATAGTGCTAGGCCAATAGATACTGTAATAACTTTGGCAGTTCCATTTTTTGGATGTTCTATTGCTTGATTTGATACAGACTCTCTGATATTTTGCGCAAATTGCATAGCTTGATTTTTGTCTGGTATGGAGAAAAATATAGCAAACTCCTCACCTCCTAGTCTGAAGGCATACTCGCCAGCCCTCTTGCTACTTTCATTGAGCACAAGTGCTACTTTTTGTATAACATCATCACCAGCCTGATGTCCAAAAGTGTCATTATACTGTTTGAAATGGTCAATATCTATTACCAATAGTCCGACTGTTTTGCTATCCCGCCTCGCTCTGTTCAGTTCTTCTGGTATAATCGTGTTGAAATGTCTGCGGTTAAAAAGTCCTGTTAGTGGGTCGGTTATGGATAACTCTTCAATGTGTTTTTTGTCTGTAATGTCTTCTTCTACGGATGTGTAGCCGATTATTGTATTGTTTTCCATATCCAAAGATATTGTTGTTTTTACCCAATATGTTGAGCCATCTTTGGCTAGGTTTTTGAGTTCACCACGCCAAGTCTTTCCAGCTGTAATGGTTTGCCACATATCTTCATAGACTGCTGACGGTATGTCTGGATGCCTCAATACTCCGTGTTTTTTCCCTATTAGCTCTTCACTGGAATAGCCACTTATTCTGCAAAATGCGCTACTTACACTAGTTATGATACCGTTTGTGTCGGTAGAGGAGGTGATTACGCTACTGTCTATTACTTCGAGGTATCGTGATATTTGGGTTGATTTTTGGTCTACTTGTATTTTCAGAATTCTATTGAGCCTCTCAATCTCCCTTGTTTGCTCTTCCAGCGTCGTCTTTTTGCCCAAAAGCCTGTCGTGGTCATTTTTTATTCTTGTAGCCATTTTGTTGAATGTTACAGCCAATATTCCAAACTCATCACTGCTTTGTAGCTCTATCTTGGTATTGTATTGTCCGTGAGCTAAGGAGTTGGCTCCTTTTGTAAGTTTTTTTATTGGTGTTGCTATTTTGTGGTAGAGCACAAAAAGTAACAGTATGATTATTATTGCAGATAGTGAAAATATTGCATCCATAATGAGCGAACTCTGCCTCCACTCACTCAGCAACTCATCTTGTTCTATTGACGCCACTATGCCCCAGCCCAAAATAGGCACAAACTGCCACGCCGATACAAGCTCTTTGTTGCTGGTATCCGATACTACGCCAGCACCAAATTCTTTTCTTAGTGCTTTTGAAGATGGTGAGTTTTGAGGGGAGGGTTTTGTTTGGTAGGCTTGTATGCTGCCGAACCTAGATGGTGTCATATATATTATGGTTGATTCGCTATTTTTTACAAATGCTACAACTTCCCCTGATTTGCCTAGGCTGATTGGATTTGTGGTGATTTCATAAAATATTTTCGGGTCTATCGTTCCAGCAACAACTCCACTTTTCCCGCCAGTGGAGACAAATCTATGAGCTACAAGTCCTAACCAAGTTTTATTTTCATGGCTATAAAAAAAATTAGACCGCACGCTCTCTGGTGATGAAATAGAGTTTTTGAACAGCTCTTGAAGCTCTCTGTTCTCATTGTTATTAAAGATGCAAGAGTTCCTATCTGGTGAATTTTGAAGAGATTTGATGATATTTCCGTTGGTGTCAATGATAAAAATATTACTCAAGCCATTTTGTTTGAGAATCGAAATCATATCTGAGCCAAAAAAATTATCTAGTTTTTGATTGCTCAAAAGAAAGGGTGTGGTTTTTTTGGAATCGTTCTCCAAAAAGCGCGCAAGCATGGAGATGGTGCCATTTTGTTGCTTAGCTTTTTCTTCTAGTAACTTGGCTCTTTGGGTAACAATTGTGGACATGCGATCGATTGCTGAGTGGTCAATCTGCTTTTCCGTTTCGTTTTTTGTCCAAATAGCAGCAGTGATAGATATTGCTAAAGCTACAAAAAACCCTGCGAACATATGTTTCATTGTAGTTTTGGCAAAAAAAATGTTTTTCATAGTTACACCATGCGAATTTTTGTTTTGCAAATAAAAATATATAGATAAGTCTAGCTCATTTAGTGTTAATAATTAGTTAGTGCAAATAACTGTTAAGCTTCGATGTCAATACTAATTGTATTGGCTTTTGCGAAAATCTCTTTTGCCTCATCACTATAGTCTAGATTATTGTTGACAATAAGTGGCGGTAATATTTCTATAGTATTTTTAGAGTTCTTTTTAGCTCTTATTAAAATAAGCTTTGATTTTTTATCTCTTTTGGCATGAACAAATTTAATCGCAATAATTCTGAACCCTTTGTGTTTTGCAAATTCAGCAAATATTTCGTCTGTCCGTTTTGCATCAAAACAAAAAAACAGCTCACCGTTTGCTTTTAGCTTTCGTTTGCATTCTGATAAAAATAGATGTAGCGGCATTGAACCTGAGTATCTAGCGGATTGAAGTTTGGAACAGCTACTTTTTTGTACTGAGTCTGGATAAAATGGCGGATTTGAGACTATAAAATCGAAACCATCAATCTGACAGTCAAGTATATCTCCATTGACAATAGTGGCTTCGATGCCATTTTCGTTTGCATTCTTAATAGATAGTTCATATGATTTTGACTGAATTTCTATTGCGGTTAGTTCAATTTTGAAATCCCTAGCCAGTAGTAGACCTAGAATGCCACAGCCAGCTCCAATATCTAACACACGCCCTTTTGCACCAAAACTAGAGATGAAATCATATAAAAATAGCGTATCTGATGTGTATCTGAAACCGTCTTTGTATTGATATAGTCTCACGGCTATTATTGTCCGATTTGATAGAGTTTTTTTCGTTCAGAAGATGACGGAATACCAAGAGAAATACGATATTTTGTGAGTGTACGCCTCTCCATTTTGAGACTAAATCTTGCCTCCACTTTGCTGAGCATCGCCTCGTCACTAAGTGGTTTAGCTCTATTTTCGTTTGATATTTCCGCTTTCATAAACTCTTTGATGGCGGCAGAAGATGTGTCTTCTGTGATAGCGGTAGAGAAGAAACTTTTTAGTGGCCAAACACCACGATTGGATGAGAGATATTTGTTGGAAATGGCTCTTGATACTGTTGATACATTGAGACCAAGCTCGTCTGCTAGATGCTGAAGCTTCATCGGTCTGATTGCTCCACCAGTGAAATAATCGTATTGATATTCCACAATCATCATTCCAACTTTGTTGAGTGTGACTTTTCTCATATTGATAGCGTCGATCATATCTTTTGCCTCTTTTATACGAGGCTTGACAAACTCATCCTTTTCTAGTCCTTCCACATTTTCTATGATAATCTCAGGATAAAAAGCGTCATTAAGCTTTAGCTCCATCTTCTCGCCATCATTAAATACAAATATATCTGGAATGATATTTTGAGAATTCTCAAGGAAATCTATTGCTGGCGGGTTTTTGAGTTTTCGAATTATGTGCGTGGCTTCTTTATAGTATGGGTTTTTGGTCAGAGGTGACAAGGAGTCCATATTTTTTATGATATTTTTTGCCAACTCGTACACTTCATCAGGACACTCCACGGTGTCTAGTTGGAACAAAAACCCCTCTATAACATCGGTAGCACCAACACCAGCTGGAGTTAGTTGTGAGAATCTTTGCCTAACTTTTTCTATCTCAACAACAGTAGCACCAATTTCTGCAGACATCTCTTCGTTGTCACCTTCGTAAAAGCCAGAATCATCAATGTTCTCAATAATCTTTAATGCGATTTTTTGAGACAGTTCTGTCGGGAAGAGTCTTTTTGTTATCTGATTTTCTAAATGCGCATAAAGCGATACTTCATCTGTACCAAACTCTCTTGATGGGGTCGATGCCCTCTCTCTTTCGTATGATAGATACCAGTCATCATCGTCTTGTTCGTTATCGTTAGAGTCTTCTGGAGCTTCATTTTTTTCAAAGTTTGTAACAACTCGGCAGATTGGATTTTGTAGTAGCTGCTCTGAAAGTTTGTCACCTAGGTCGTTTATATTGGCTTGTAGGAGTGGTAACCAGTTTTTTAGCGTGGAAGAAAGCTTACCTTTTACACTACTCCGTACAACCTGTTTCATTAGGCTTTATGACCACCTAGATAGTATTTTTGCACATTTTGGTCAGCATATATTTGTGCTGGAGTTCCTTGTGATAGCACCTTGCCATCATGAAGAACAAAAGCTTTATCGGATACTGCTAGTTCCTCTCTGAAGTTGTGGTCGGTAATAAAAATACCGATACCATTTGCCTTGAGAGAGTCAATGATGTTTGAAATCTCTCCGACAGCAATAGGGTCTACACCAGCGAAAGGCTCATCAAGAAGCAGGAATTTTGGGCTAGCTGCTAGGCTTCTAGCTATCTCAACCCTCCGTCTCTCACCACCACTGAGCATGTATGCACTTCTAGCTCTGATTGGTTCAATATTCAATAGCTCCAAAAGCTCCTCAACCCTATGCTCTCTAACTACCTCGTCTTTAATGCTTATTTCACATGCTAACTCGAT
This sequence comes from uncultured Campylobacteraceae bacterium, assembly GCA_964577355.1. Classification (GTDB taxonomy): domain Bacteria; phylum Campylobacterota; class Campylobacteria; order Campylobacterales; family UBA6016; genus CAZNYV01. The sequence goes on along the minus strand of CAZNYV010000028.1, from coordinate 10,544 downwards.
ATTCTCTTCTACTGTCAAGTCTTTGAATATACTTGACTCCTGAGGTAGGTAAGCTATACCAAGACCAGCTTTTTGCGATAATCCGACCGAAGTTATGTCTTTGTCGTCGAGTGTCACATTGCCGCCGTCAGCCTTGATAAGCCCACAAATAATATAGAACAGAGTGGTTTTGCCAGCACCATTTGGACCTAGCAGACTGACCGTTTGAGCCGAATTTATTTCAATAGAAACACCTTGAAGAATCTTTGTTTTTTTGTAAAACTTGACAATATTTGTTGCAATTAACTTACTCATGAACTGTTACTATCCTTTTGTTTTGTTGCTTTTCTATCTCTACTCTAACAAAATCTATTCCAACACTTAGTAGCAAATTTTCGATTCTACTGTCTGACCACTCAATGAAGTGATAGCCGTCATTTAGTAGATTTTGCCACAGATTGGACTTTATAAACTTCTCACTCCCGTCTTGGTAAATGTCGTAGTGGTAAGCTTTGTTGTCTTCGCCATATTCATTCATAATGGAGAATGTCGGCGAGGTGGCTTCCTCGTCTATTCCCAGCGCATTTAGCAGGTATTTTACTAGTGTCGTTTTGCCAGCAGCAAGGTCACCGTGTAGCAATATGACTTTTTTATCTTTTGCTAGCCTTAGTAATTCTGAAGCGATGTCGGCAAAATCTTCAGGTGTATTGGCGATAAAGTTTGTCATTTTATAGTTTGTTCGATATTTCGATGATTTGTTGTAGTTTGTCAAATGCTCTACCGCTATCAATTGCACTTTTTGCCATCTCGATTCCATCCTTGACATCTCTAGCCATGTCAGCTGCTATTAAAGCAAAGGCGCTATTGATGATGACTATGTCTTTTTTGGCTCCGTTTTCTTTTGACTTGAGTAATTCATATGAGATTTTGGCGTTATCGTTTGCGTTTCCGCCAAGTAGTTCAGCTTTGTTGGCTTTTTTAAAGCCGTATTCTGTCGGGTCGATGATGATTTCATTGATTGTGTGCTCATCAAAATAGACAGCCCTAGCGCTATCGCATACGCTTATTTCGTCCAGTCCATCATTTGAGTGGACAACAAATCCTTTTTTTGAACCAGTTTCTTGGAGAACTTTTGCCATTTTTGGTGCAAATGAGTAATCGAAAACGCCAATAAGATGTCGCTTGACATTTGCTGGATTGGTCATTGGACCCAGTATATTAAATAGGCTTCTATGTGGTAGGCTCTTTCTGATTGGCATGATATGTTTCATAGCTGGATGGTGGTTTTGTGCGAACAAGAACGAAAAGCCACACTCTTCAAGCATCCTGGCTTTTTGCTCCAGATTTAAATCAAGCTTGACGCCAAGAGCCTCCAGCATATCCGCACTACCTGAATTGCTTGTGACGCTTCTGTTGCCATGTTTTGCGACATTGCAGCCAAGTGAAGCTAATACTATACTAACTGTTGTTGAGATGTTAAATGAGCCACTTTTGTCTCCCCCTGTCCCACAATTGTCCATCAGCGTCTCTTTTAGACTCTCATCAACTGCCAGTTTTATAGAGTTTGCTCTCATAACTTCTGTAGCGGCTCTGATTTGCTCAGCGCTCTCCTTGTTTTCATACAGTGTGATTAGTAGCTCTTTTGCCTCGGATTCACTCAACTCGTTTGCAAATAGTCTGTCAAAGGCTGCTTTGGTTTCGTGATATGTCATACTAGCTCCTTTGCAAACTCAGAACTTTTGTCTTTTGAAATAGTTTTTGTGGTTGGAATTTGTAGTACTTCGTATTTTTTGGTGTATTCTAGGTATCTTATCTCGATTTTATCGCCCACCTTGACATCTTTTGATGGTTTTACGATTACTCCGTTGAGATAGACAACACCGTGGTCTAGCATATCATTTGCCACCGTGCGTCTTTTGACAATGTTTACTGTGTTTAGAAATTTATCTATTCTCATCAATGCTCTTTTTCGGAGTTTATTTTATTTTTGAGAGTTTAGATGAAATTGGATTAAAATTTGCTTGTACAGAATTTTATTACAGCGAAAGTTTGGTTTGATTTTCTCTAAGCCATGCTCTTTTTTGCTTGAAATTACTGCATAATTTGGACACTTCATTCCAAAATTTTATGGAGTGATTTGGGTGTAAAATATGACAAAGCTCATGAATTATGACATATTCTATGATGCTGTGAGGCGTTTTTATAAGATTGTAATTGAGCGATATTGTTCCGCTTGACGAGTAGCTTCCCCATCTGCTTTTTGGAGCTCCGATTCTGATTTTTTTGTATGTTACTCCATAAAACGGTGCAATTTGGGCGCATTTTGCCTCAAAAATTCGTCGTGCTTCTGTTTTGTAAAAATATTCCAAGTTACTATCTCTAGATATTAGCACATCATTATCAAGTAAGTATTTTTGCTTTAGATTTTCATCGATTTTTAGCTCAAGCGTATTGCCGAGATACATCACTTTGCCGCGCATATCTTGCCTTAAGTTTTCAAGTTCAAGCTGTTTTTTATGCACTTTTTCCAATGTTTTTGTTATCCAAGTTTCGTGAAAAACATAAAACCTATCGCAAGTCTTGACACTAGTTCTCATTGGGGCTACAAGAGATATTTCGCCATTTATAGATATTTTGATTTTTATTTGTTTTGAGCGAGGGTTTCTGATAAGCGTATAATTCATTTTTCAACCAAAATCTTGTAAACTTTCCCAAATTATAAGCAAGGACTATTTAAAAAATGAGCGAACAGGTAGTAAAGAACCAAATTGATCCGAATTCACAAGAATTTCAAGATGAGTTGGTAAAAACAGTAGAATTTACAAATAAAGTAATCGAACAATTTGGCTATGCATACAATCCAGATAGAGAAATAAATGAATCAATCCAGTTTGGTCTAACTAGAAACAAACTTATTTACGGCAAAAGATATTGCCCATGTTTCTTTGTGACAAATAACAAAGAAGAGGATAGGGTTTGTCCTTGTAAGCCAGCTATGAGTAGCGAAATTCCAAACGATGGACATTGTCATTGTGGTATATTTTGTACACCAGCATATGCATCTGCGCAAGCCCAAGAAGAGAGCGTGGAAGAGGCGATAACAACACACTCAAGAGGTCTTACAAAAGCTGAATGTGAGCTTCTGCTTGCAAAAAATAATGTTGATTCTGATGGATTGGAAGCACTTTTGGAGGCTAGAACGCTTGGTATGGTCAAGTTTACGCTTGTAGATGTCAGGGAGTGGATGGAGTATAAAACATTTAGAATTAGAGGTGTAGACCAGCTTGTTCCTACTACGAGTTTCTATGAAGACATCAAAAAACTAGATGGCGCAAAAGCTGACCCTGTGATTGTTTATTGTCATATTGGTTCTAGGTCTGCGTATTGCCAAAGCATGATGTCTACATTAGGCTTTTCGCATGTTGTAAATCTTATTCATGGAATTTCAGGCTATAAGGGTGCAGTTGACAAGGGTTAACCCTTGAAGTTTGCTTCTATTTTGAGACCTGCGACTATAGAAGGGTTCGTAGGTCAATCTCATCTTATTGGTGATGGTAGTGTTTTTGTTAAATTATTGCAACGAGGCGAAATACCGCACTCTTTCTTCTTTGGACCTCCTGGCACTGGCAAGACGACACTATCGAGAATAATCGCTAGTAAGCTTGCCTTGCCATTTTTTGAGCTTAATGCGACCACTCTAAAAATTGACGAAATACGCAAAATTGTTGATTGTCACAAAAACTCATTTCAAAAACCACTTATTTTTATTGATGAATCGCACAGATTGTCAAAAACACAGCAAGAAGTGCTTTTGCCGATTATGGAAAATTCACTTGCTGTAATTATTGGCGCATCTACAGAAAATCCATTTTTTGCACTAACTGGTGGTATTAGGTCTCGCTCGATGCTATTTGAATTTTATGCACTTACACATGACGATTTGGCTGTTTTGATACAAAAAGCTGTTGACACATATGATTTGAAAATTGATGCCGATGCTGTTGAATTTATACTATATTCATCTGCTGGCGACGCAAGGGCTGCGCTCAATCTTTTGGAATATGCATCACTTGTCGATAAGCATATTTCATTGAAAACGCTTAGGTCATTGAGGCGTAGCGGGATGGGGGAGGGTGCTTGTGAGGATGAGTCGCACTATAATCTGACCAGTGCTATGATAAAAAGCATCAGAGGTAGCGATATGGAAGCATCGATTCACTATTTGGCTAGACTAATAAGTGCTTCTGAGGAGCCTAGATTTATTGCAAGAAGGCTAGCAATATTGGCAGGTGAAGATATTGGAAATGCCAATCCAAATGCACTTGTTTTGGCAAATGCTGTGGTTCAGTTGGTGTCAACTTTAGGCTATCCAGAAGCTAGAATTCCACTAGCCCAACTCACTTTGTATCTGGTGTGTTCCCCAAAATCAAATAGTGCCATTGCGGTTATTGATAAAGAGCTTGCAAAAATACAAAACGGCTTTACACCAGAGGTGCCGGCACATCTTAAAGATGCACATTATGGTGGTGCTGGTAAATTAGGTCGTGGTGTTGGCTATTTGTATCCTCATGATTTTGGTGGATTTGTGAAGCAAGAGTATATGAGTGCCCATGGTGATATTGTTGATATGAGTGAAATTGGTTTTGAAAAAACGCTCAAAGAGTGGCTATCTAAAATCAAGACTCAGAATAACTAATAACAAGCTAAACCAGCCATTAAAAGTCAGTTTTTGGCGCCATAGCCATACTTAAGTGCTTATTGGGTAGAATCCTGCCCTTAAATTTTCAATTTTTACAGAAGGTATTTGATGAAACGAACATATCAACCAAGTAAGCTAGTTAGAGCTAGAAGACACGGCTTTAGAGCAAGAATGGCTACTAAAAATGGCAGAAGAGTAATTAACGCGAGAAGGGCGAAAGGTAGAGCAAAACTATCCGCTTAAAAGACTTTGTAACGATCAAAGAAAACAAGGTTTTTGCCTCAGCATACAAGAGTTATCAATGTATGAGGCAAGAACACCTTTTACTATTTTATTCAGATTTTCGAGGTCGTGAGATAGGTTTTACAGTATCAAAGAAGGTCGGTAATGCGGTCACTAGAAACAAGGCAAAGAGAAGAATAAAAGCCCTTTTTTTGGATATTAGTGACAGCTTGCGTGACGGTAGATATATTTTTGTGGCTAGACCCTCTATATCTGGTACTTGTTTTAATCAAATCAGGGAAAATGTCAAAAAACTCACGGCCAAATATATTGCAAGATAAGGCATTTAAATGTTAGACAAAATGAGCTACCAACAAAGGCTGATATTGGCTACGGTCATATCGGGAGTTCTAGTGGTTTTTTACGAGCTATTCTTTGCTCCAAAACCTACACTGGTCGATAATAATAAAACTTCGAATACCGTTATAACCAAGCAAGAGGTTCAAAACAACGCAACTGTCAAACCAACCCAAAATCTACCGCAAACTTCACAAGTGGCTCCAGTAACAGAAATAATTGCAAAAGTAAAATCTCAGAAATTTGAAATTGATATTGATACATACGGTAGAATAGCTCAGGTTTATTTGTTGGAAAACAAATACAAGGACGAGCAAGGTCAAAAGCAAAAAATGCTTTCTGATATTGCAGCAAAACCTCTCGAGATGAGATTTTCTGACCCTTATCTAAATGAAACATCTCACTCTATTTCATATAGTGCAAACAAAGCAGAGGTTGCTCCTGACGGTAAAACTGCTCTTGTACTTACCCAAAATCTAAAAGATTTAACAGTTACAAAAACACTTGTTTTCAATCCAGATGGAAGTTATGCAGTTGATGTGAAATTATCACGCGAATCTCAATACTTTTTAACTCCAGGTTTTTCACCAATTTTGGCTCAAGACAAGATGGCATTTATAGGTACGCTTGTTGTAAAAAGTGATGAGAAAATCAAAACATTTGCTGAGGGTGACCAAAAAGCGGATGAAACTTTGCCAAAATCTTTTATTTTGTCTTCTACGGATAAATATTTTGCATCTGTGCTTTATAACTTTGAACAACCACTTGATATTGTAGTAACTGGTGACAAAGACAAAAATCCAACATCTTTTATTATCTCAAATGGAAACCTAAGCCTAAAAGGTTACATTGGGCCAAAAACAGTTGACGCTCTCAGAAGTATCGATAAAAGACTGACAGATATAGTTGAGTATGGGTTTTTTACTTTTATGGCTAAACCACTATTTTTCTCTCTTGAGTATATCGAGAAGGTACTTGGTAACTGGGGCTGGACTATTGTTGTATTCACTATTATCATCAGAATCTTACTATTCCCTCTAACTTATAAGGGTATGGTCTCTATGAACAAGCTAAAAGAGCTTGCTCCGAAGCTTGCAGAGCTAAAAGAAAGATACAAAGGTGACCCTCAAAAGCTCAATATTCATATGATGGATATGTACAAAAAACATGGTGCAAACCCAATGGGTGGATGTTTACCGATGTTACTACAAATACCAATATTTTTTGCTATCTATAGGGTATTGTTGAATTCAATTGAACTAAAGGGCGCTGATTGGATTTTATGGGTTACCGACTTGTCACTGAAGGACCCTTTTTATGTTCTGCCAATTCTAATGGGTGGTTCAATGTTTATCCAGCAGATGATCACACCACAAAATTTCACAGATCCAATGCAAGCAAAGATATTCAAATATCTCCCAGTTGTATTTACATTTTTCTTTTTGGCGTTTCCAGCTGGACTTACGCTTTATTGGTTTGTGAACAACCTGCTATCAATCGCACAACAGTATGCTGTAAATATGTTGATGGAAAAAAACAAAGAACAACATAAGGCAGTGGAGCACTTGTAATGAAGCTTGAGCTAATAAAAATTGAGGCAGTTACACTAGAGGAGGCTTATACAAAAGCCTCTACGCAATTTGATTGTTCTATTACTGATTTGGAATTTGAAGTTGTTCAGAATCCGTCAAAAGGTTTTTTAGGCTTTGGCAAAAAACAAGCCATTGTGGTTGCAGCTAGAAAGCTTGGGCAAGAAGTCGAAAAACAAAATCAATTTCGCGATAAAAAAGAAAAACCGCATCAGCGCCATGAGGAAAAGAAGCAATATCAAAAACAATACTCTGTAAATGTAGTAAAAGAGGTTGTGGAGATGCCAGTTGCGGTGCATCAAGTTGTGCAAGAAGCTCATGAAGAAATTGTCCATAAAAAAACAAACGCTCATTTTGACAAAAAATTTTCTGGTATAGAGGATGGTTTCTTTGTTGAAAAAATGGAAATATCTGAAATCTGTCTTGAGATTGAGGCTGAAATAAATAGACTATTTGGTTTTTCTTGCTTTGTTCTTGACAGAATTATCGTATTGCCAGAGGACGAAAATACTGTACTGATAAAAATTTCAGGCGATGATAGTGCCTTGATGATAGGTAAAGAGGGGTATAGATATAACGCTATGTCTTATTTACTTTTTAATTGGATTAACCCTAAATATAAAGTTGGTGTTAAACTTGAGATTGCCGAGTTCTTGCAGAATCAAGAAGAGATTGTTAAAAAATATATTGAAACCGTAGTTGTGCAAGTTAGAAACTCAGGGCAAGCTAGAACAAAGCCACTGGATGGGGTTCTTTTGCAGATTGCAATAAAGGAACTCAGAAGCATCTTTCCCGAGAAATATGTTGGTGTCAAAAGTAGCGACAACGGTTCGAAATTTATAGTTATCAATGAGTTTTCAAAAAAATCAAATGCTTGATACAATTGTTGCTATTTCTGCCTCTGGTGGTCAGAATGCAATATCTATTGTTAGGCTGTGCGGGCGAGATGCTTATGCTATTGCCCATAGACTAACAAGAACAAAAATAAACCCTCGTGAAGTCACACTGTGTGATATATACTCTGCTAATAATGAATTTCTAGATAATGCGATAGTTTTATATTTTAAAGCCCCATATAGTTATAACGGTGAAGATATTATTGAGATACAGTGCCATGGCGGCAAAGTTATGCCAAAACTGATTTTGCAAAATTGCGTCAAACTTGGAGCTAGAATAGCCGAACCAGGAGAGTTTACAAAAATTGCTGTTCTGAATAATAAGATTGACTTTTCAAAGGCTGAGGCCATAGGTGCTGTTGTAAATGCTGCTAATGATAAATCAGCAAAAATACTTGCCAAGCAACTTAAAGGTTCGCTGTCTGATTTTGTAAACTCTAATCGCAACGAGATGCTTACATTGCTGGCTTATTGTGAAGTAAATATCGATTATGCCGAAGAAGATTTGCCGACAGACATATTACAGATGATAGGTGAAAGACTTAATACTGTTTTGGTTGCCTTAGACAAGACTTTGAAAGTCAGCAAGAGGCGACATTCGCTCTTTACTGGGCTAACGATTGGAATTATTGGCAGACCTAATGTTGGTAAAAGTTCACTTCTAAATGCCCTGCTAGCATACGATAGAGCTATTGTGAGCAGTGTTGCTGGCACAACTAGGGATACGATTGAAGAGGTCTTAAATATCGATGAATACTTAGTCAAACTTGTTGATACTGCAGGCATAAGAAACTCCGAAGACGAGATTGAAAATATTGGCATAAAATACTCGTTAAAGGCTTTTGCTGATAGTGATATAGTCTTGGTGCTCTTTGATGGCTCTAGGCTATTTTCTGACGAAGATAGAGCCATAGTTGAATTGCTTGATTCTGATTTAGAAAAAATAAAAATAGTTGTAGTGACAAAATCAGATTTAAAACAAGAGTTAGACGCAAAAATTTTATCGAAATACGAGCCAATATTTATTAGCACTAAAGAAAATAATTGTGAAATTTTAGAGAGCAAAATCAAAGATATGCTTGATGCAAAGTTCAATGATGATGGAGATAGTGATACGCTAATAAACAACAGACAAATTGACGCCTGCCAATCTTCTTATGATTCACTTGTGTACGCCAAAAGCTTTCTAAGTAATAGCGAACTTGAAATTTTTACTTTTTATATTAGAGAGGCAATCGAGGCTATTGGCTTGATTACTAGTGGATATGATAACGAGGAGATGCTGGATAAAATGTTCTCAGGATTTTGTGTGGGCAAGTAGCAGGTAGTAGTGTTACTACAAGCCAATATTCGAAGTAGCTTTATGCTGCCAAAGTTTCTAATTCTTGCAAATCATAAGAAGCGGCTTTCCAGTATTTTTTGAGATTTTTATTCATGTCCTGAATTATTTTCTCTCGATACTCTCTAGTGCTTCCTTTCTTTTTATCGTACATCCCAGCCAAGTAGTTTACGACATCGTCAATTAGCCAAGTGTTTGGAAGCGTAGATGTTGTGGTGACATTTTTTGGATTTTCTTGCACCTCTTTTTCCACTTCTTCTTGAGTCAATAAAAGCTTATTGTATCGTTTGAATAGCATATCCTTTTGCTTGTTTTTTACGCTTGCATTCGTCATAGTAGAACCTCCTTTATAACAAAAATATAACTCACAGTTTCTGTTTTTGTGATTATACTGTAAAATCTAGGATTTGAGAAGGGTTTGGTTTTATTTTTTTGCTGTTGATGGTTGTGTAGTGGTTTTTGTACGGTAGTCTTTACCACCGTACGGTATAGATGATGCTTTGAACTATCTTTGTTCTTTGATTCTAGCTGACTTGCCGCTTCTTTCTCTCAAGTAGTAAAGTTTGGCTCTTCTTACTCTACCTTTTCTTAGTACGGAGATACTCTCTATGCTGTCAGAAAAAAGTGGGAATATTCTTTCTACGCCAACATTGTTAGCACCCATTTTTCTAACGGTAAAAGTTTTACCAGCGCCTTCGCCTTTTCTTGCAATACAGATACCCTCAAAATTTTGAGTTCTAACTTTATCGCCCTCTTTGATTTTAACAGCCACTTTTAGTGTATCTCCTGCTTTGAACGCTGGAGCTTGTTTTTCAGCAATTTGTGTAGCTTCAAAAGCTTCTATGATTTTATTTCTCATTGTCTTTTCCTTGTTTCTTGTACAAATCAGGTCTGTGGAATTTTGTTTTCATAGCAGACAGACTTTTTTTAAAGTCGGCGATTTTACTTTGATTTCGCTTTAAAAACATTGAAGGCACTGTAATGTTCATAAAATTTGCAGGTTTTGAAAATGTTGGCGCCTCTAAAAGAGAGTTTTCAAAGCTTTCAAGCTCTAGTGACGCTTCATTACCAAGCACGCCAGCTATATTCCTAGCGATTGAATCTGAGATTACTGTTGCAGCAAGTTCTCCACCTGTCAATACGAAGTCACCTATTGACAATACTTCGTCTGCTAGTTCCTCCACCGCCCTTTCATCCAAACCATCATACCTTCCACAAACAAAAATTATAGAATCCTCTTTCGCCAGTCTAATGGCGTCAGTTTGTGTAAATCTTTTGCCTGCTGGAGCCATAAAAATTATTTTAGAAGTTGGATTGAGTTGCTTTGCGCACTTGATTGAATCAAATATGGGCTGTGGAGATAGAACCAATCCTGCGCCACCAGATACGGCGTAGTCATCAACTTTTTTATGTTTATTGTTTGTATGGTTTCTGGGATTTATAAATGATATGTCAATCAGATG
>CAZNYV010000027.1:2004-17517 GCA_964577355.1 uncultured Campylobacteraceae bacterium | reverse complement strand
AACACCAATTACTCGTTCAGTAAATATAAACCTAGCTCCGAGAGAGCGAGCCAGCTCGTATCCAGCCAAGATTCCACCGAGTGCAGGTGAACAAACTGTATCAATCTGAAGCCCATAAGCTTTGATTTGTTCTGCAAGCGCATCAGCTAGTTTGGCTGCGGTTTTTGGGTCTTCGAGGACTTTTGCAGATTGGAGATAAAACTGCGAGTGATTGCCACTTGAAAGCAAAAAATGCCCCTCAAGAAATGCGCCGCACTCTCTATAAATGGCTTCCAAATTCATATTTTCATCAGCTCCGTTTCTTTTGATGCGCATGCAGAGTCGCAGTTTGCCACAAACTCATCTGTTAGCTTTTGGATTTTATCTTGAGCTTTTTTGCTTTCATCTTCGCTAATAGCTTTATCTTTTTCTAGTTTTTTGATTTTGTCGTTTCCGTCTCTTCTGACATTTCTGACAGCAACCTTTGCGTTTTCAGCAAATGCTTTTGCTTTTTTGACGCCTTCTTTTCTCTGTTCAGTTGTCATTGGAGGAAAGGAGAGTAGTACATACTCGCCATTATTACCAGGGTTCACGCCTATATTTGCGATTTGGATAGCTTTTTCTATCTCTTTTAGCATATTTTTTTCCCAAGGCGTGATAGTGATTGTGTTTGCATCAGGTGTATTTAGCGATGCTACACCAGATAGTGAAGTCGGTGTACCGTAATAGTCCACCTTGATATTGTCGACAATACTCATGCTTACTTTGCCACTTCTAACAGATTGAAAATCTCTTTTTAGTGACTCGATTGCTTTTTGCATACCCTCTTTTGTTGACTCAAATATTTCTTCCAACATGGCTACTCCTTGTTTATGATTTGTGTGTATTGCTTATGGTCTTCAGTAAAAAACGCCAATTTACCCTTGGAATTTAACTGTTCCTTCGGAAACTTTAGCTCAAACTCGCCATTTTTTGTTTTGATATTGACTAGTTTTGATATTGATATTCTGACAAATATTGACTTGGTTTGACTATTTTCAATCTTCCCTTTGACCACAATATTGCCATCAATAATACTTGTTTTCAAATCTAATTTTAAAGGTTCAACTTTTAATTCACTTGGCAGGTCTGAAGAGTTATCAAGAGCAATTCTATCAAGATTTAATGGATTATAATAACTATCAACCGCTCCGCCATCTGTTGTGACAATAGCGTCAAAACCAAAGCTAGCTATTGTGTCTCTGACTTTTTTATTATATTTTCCGAATGGATAAGCATAGTATTTTGGCTTATATCCCATCTTTGTAGCGAAGTGGTCAAAAGCCGTTTTTGTATCGTCTTTTAGCGCTTGCTCGCTCATTTCAGTCAGATTTGGATGCTTATAAGAGTGAAGCGCTAGTTCGCCATATTTTGCACTTACCTTTACCTCATCCCAGCTCATATAGTCTTTGTAGTGGTTATCAACAGCATCAACATATACAAATAGAGTAAATGGATAGCCGAAATCCCTAAACACACTGATTCCGTTTTTGTAAAAGCTATCATATGCATCATCCACTGTCAAGACAACTGTTTTTGGCTCGATAGGCTTTTTGTTTTTGATTTTATCGACTAGTTCAGAAAGTTTGATTACTTTGTACCCATTTTGCTTGAGGTATGTCAGTTGACTCCTAAGCTTGCTTGTCGAGATGTTCATAGATTTTGCATGCTCTCTATTGTCGTCAAATCTATGATACAGAAGTATGTGAGCCTCGGCAAATAGATATGCCGAGAGTGTTAGTAAAAGCGTAGCAATTTTGAACATATTATTTTGCAGGTGCTGCAGGCACTACAGGAGCGGCAGGAACGGCGGAAGCTGGAGATTGAGAAACAGGCACATTTGTATGTAGTGAATCAACTACAGATTTGTTTCTCTGGGTATTAAACGAATATGTCAAGAAAATCGTATTTAATATAAATAGAGTGCCGACAAAAAAAGTAGCTTTTGTTAGAAAACCAGCTGGACCTTTTGCGCCAAACAGCGACTCATTGCTGCCACTATATGCCCCTAAACCTATAGAAGAGCTTTTTTGTAGCATGACGGCTATTGTCATCAAAACTGCAAGAAAAAATTGAAGTGCTATCGCGATAGTCAACATATAAAAACCTTAAACTGCTATAATTTTGGAGCGGTATAATACCGTTTTTAGCATAAAAGGTGCCTCTAAATTGACAAATTCACATATCAGACAGTTCGATAGATACGCTAATGAGTATTCATATCTCAACATCATCCAAAAAGAAGTAGCGGACGAACTTTTAACAGCATTCAATACAACCAATAAATCCATTATTGACATCGGATGTGGCAGTGGCGAGATATACAAAAGATGTGTCAACCCATCAAGATTTGTTGGCGTAGATATATCAGCCAAGATGCTCTCACTGCATCCATCCAGTAGTGAAGTAGTCCTGATAAATAGTGATTTTGACGGAAGTTTATTAGATTCTTTTGGTGAAAATGAGTTTGACTTGGCATTTTGCGCAAGCGCCTTGCAATGGTCAGCAGACATAAGACTAGCTATCAAGCGCATTGCTAGAGTATCGCGAAATAGTGCTGTCGCCGTGTTTTGCTCCGGCACTTTTGAAACCATCAGAAAAACCGCTGGATTGAGAAATTTCTTACCCATAGCCTCAGAACTAGAATCAGACCTTGTCTCCAATGGATTTGGCAAGGTGTACACAAAAAAATATAGACTAAATTTTAAAACAACAAGAGAAGCTTTCAGGTATATAAAAAAATGTGGGGTCAGCGGGGGAGAACGAAGACTTGGCTATCAAGAGAGCATAAACCTTATCAAAAACTATCCACTTGATTTTTTAGAATTCGAAGTCGTATTTGGTTTTCGTGGCGCTTGAGCCTTGGCTCAAGCTTTGTATGGGTTATTTTTTCTCGATTGGCTCTGGCGAATTATCGTCAAGAACCATATTTGAGTACTGCTCATAATCTGTACCGTCTTTTTCTTTTGCCTTATACAGGCTCCATCCATATTGAACAACCAAAAATGAAATAATACCAGATGAGCCAAAGTAGACATAAGCCTGAAGCTCATTAAGTGTTAGACCAAACAATACTTGCTCATCTTCCGCAAAAGAATACATTGGAATAATCGCACATAAAATGCAAACAGCAAGCACAAAAAGCAAAAAAATAGTTTGATGGGATTTCTTCATAAAAACTCCTAAAGTGTAAGTAATTTTAATATGCGGAAGCTTATCATAGATTTAGAAAATATCACCCAATCTCATCATAGTGCATCTTTGCCATTTCGTTTTTCATACCATTTGATAGCCAGAGAGGCAATCCCAAAAATAGCCATCGTCGAAAACATGCAAAGTGGGACTTTGTCAGAATAGGCAATTTGCAGTGTCATTATTGTAATCATCAATGCAATCCATGCCGCAAATGTACATAGATAAATAATTCTCAAGAACATTCTACTCCTTTGTTTTCATAGTACAAATCCAAATATACCTTGTGTAAATTTTGTAAATACATTTTATTCAAGCACCCATTAAAAATTAGGCTAAGAATTGTTCCGCTTTTTGGGACGCATCTGTTCCGAAATGTGTTGAAAAGTATGTTTAAAAGTGTTTTTTGGGGTTTAAAAGTAAAGAAATGAAGGGCTTTATTTATAGTGGGTTCCACCAAAAACATGGTGGGTTCTGTAGGACTCGAACCTACGACCAACCGGTTATGAGCTCGTTTGGAAGTATATTCTAATATTTCTTAAACTTTATTCAAATCTCTTCAAAGCTCGTCAACATAGGGGCTCTTAAGCTTTTTGTAAACAAGCATATTTTATCATCTTTTGTCAAGGTTTTTCAAAACAGGTTACTAATAGGTTACTAAAATGGGCTATATAAATTCCAATAAATACGGCACTAGAGTTCAGCATTATAGCAAAAGTGATGGTGATATTTCATACTTTATCACATATAAAGATATGAGCGGTAAATTAATACGCCATAAAATAGGCGATAAGTCACAAGGTATTACAGAGACTTTTTGCTTTCAAAAACGGAATGAAGTCATCTCCAAGCTTCGACTTGGCGAATCAATACCACTAAAAAATCGCAAAAAGAATATCTATACATTTTCTGATGCTTTTATGCCTTATTTGGAATGGGCTAAAGTAAATAAAATTACATGGAAAAGTAGCGACTTGTCCGTGTATGAAAAACATTTAAAAGATGCTATTGGAGAGCTTGAGCTTACATCTTTGAAATCAAAGGATTTTGAAGAGTTGAAACAAGGAAAACTTACGGATGGGTATGAGCCAAAAACAGTTCAGCATATACTTGGTACAGCAAGGCATATAATAAACTTTGCAATCAAGAACGAACTTGTAAAAAACTACACAAATCCTATAGCAAATGGCAGTGTCAGAATGCCGAAAGTTGATAATGCCAAAATGGGGTTTTTGTCAAAAGAACAAGCAAATGTTTTGCTTGAGACTCTAAAACAAAGAAAAGAGCCTATGGTGTATAGGCTTAGTGTTCTTTTGCTTCATACCGGAGCTAGATTTAGCGAAGTGGCAAGCCTCACTTGGAATGACATCAACTTTGACAACAGGCTTATATTTTTCAAATCCACAAAAGACGGCAATCCACGACACATTTATGCTTCAAACCTTGTGACGGAAGTTTTGCAAGAACTCAAAAATGAGTCCAAATCAAAGCTTGTAATACCATCTACAAATGGCAAGCAAATAGAGCAGATGCCAAAGCAATTTCAAGATATAGTGGATGAGTTAGTGCCAGATAACAAAGAGGCTGGAAAATATCGCATCACGACACACAGCTTAAGACATACTCACGCAAGCTGGCTTGCTTTGTCTGGAGCTGGCATACTTCAAATCAAAGACCAGTTAGGACACAGGAAGATTGATATGACTATGAGGTATGCTCACTTGATACCTGACGAGAGGCACAATAGGACAAAAGAGGTTTTTGGATAAATCAAGAGACAAGATATGGAATATTTTTATATTTCTATGTAAAATACAGAAAAATAAAAAGAGGTTATTAAATGCCATTGAATGACATTTTAAACACTCTCAGAACTATGAAGCCTAAATACACAAATGAAGGCTTGAATATTTTGGGGGTCTTTGGTTCTTATGCTAGAAATCAAGAATCTCAAAATAGTGATATTGATATTCTTATAGAAACAAGCAATGCATTCTTGCAAAACTATCCAGATGGATTTAGTGGTTTTAGTAGACTAGCCGAGATAAAAACTGAGCTTGAAAAAATATTTAATACAAAAATCGACTTAGTTGATAAGGTTGGCTTGGTGCAACATAACAATCAGCATATCCTGCAAAGCACTGTATATGTATGAAGAATCTGAACTAGTAAGACTTAAATCAATTCAAAAAAAGTTAAATAGCATTAGTGAAATCATATCAAGACATGGCAGTATTACAAATGCACTATCGGATGAAGTAGAGGGTCAGCCAGCAATTTTGATGCTACTTGTAGCTATCTCGGAACAGTTAAACAAGCTAAAAATGCAAAACTCCAAACTACTTGAGATTTTTGCAGAGTCTGACTTAAAAGGGATAGCAGACACTAGAACTTTTATTGCTCATGATTATGATGGAGTGAATCTATCTATGATAGAAATAGCACTTAGAAACAGATTGCCTGTGATGCAAGAGGCTGTAAATGGCTTTATTGATAAACTACAATAACTTATTAATATTTTTTTACAACTACATCCTATGAAAAATAAACTAATAGAACTACTTGAAAAAAGCAAATGAACTATTACTGAAGAAGTAATACAAGAAGCTCTAAGCTACGACAATCCAAAAGCATTTTTTGAGGATTTGCTACAACATGGTTGCCAATCGTGAATGGTAGGCTCACTCATATATTACAAAGATACACACGAGTTTTTTGAAAGACACTATGACGAAATCGAAGATATAAGAGCCGAGCTAGAAAGCCAAGGACTTGAGATTAAAATCCCTAGCAACAGTGATTTAAAAAACTTCCTAGCATGGCTTAGTTTCGAAGAAAAAGCTAGAGAATTATATGATGAACTTGAGATGGAAAGGTAAAATTTTAAAAAATAACTTGCTTTTAGGTAAAAATCCGTATTATAGCCTTGTAAATTCCGTAATGGATATGTGTAAAATCCGTATCAATATGTATTATTAATTCCTAACAAGGCTATATTATGGTCAAAAGAAAAGTAGAGTCTACAATACTAGAAATGCTAAAGAGCTTTAGAATTGTCGCCATCAATGGACCAAGACAATCTGGAAAGACAACTTTGCAAAAAAAGATTGCAAAGCTCAGAAGTATGAAATACTACACATTTGACGACTCAGATATTTTTAATACTGCCTCAAATGATCCAATGGGTTTTATAGGCTACATAGCAAAAGAGGATGTTGCCATAGATGAAGTGCAAATGATACCTGATGTGATACCTGCTATTAAAATGAGTGCTGATGAGAAAAATAGAAAAGGGATGTTTTTGCTTACTGGTTCGTCTGATATGTTCAAAAATGGAAAAATCAAAGAATCGCTAGCCGGCAGAATGGTAAGCTTTAATCTCTTCCCGCTTTCATATGCGGAGATAAACAATAGAGATATAAATATCATAGATAAGCTATTTAGCAAAGATTTCAATGTGTTTGATAATGATTTTGAGAGCATCTCCAAAGAAGAGCTTATCAGTGCAGTTATTAATGGTGGATACCCTGAGGTTTATTCACTTCCAACAAAAGCAAAGAAAGCTTGGTTTGATTTTTATATCAAAGCAAGAATCACAAAAGATATTGCCACTATTGAAAATGTTCAACTAGAGACAATTGCGCACCTTTCCAAGCTTTTGAAAGTCTTGGCAGGGCAAGTTGGCTCACTTGTGAACTATGCAAACATCGCAAATGATATAGGCATAGCAGATAAAACGGTGGCAAAGTATATTCAATTACTGGAAGCTTTGTATATCATAAAGCTTGTTCCAAGCTATTCTAATAATATAATCAAAAGAGCCATCAAAAGTCCAAAGGTGCATTTCATAGATTCGGGGCTTGCAAGTTTCTTGTTAAATGTAGATGTTGAAAGCTCTATGATAGGTAAAAATGAATTTTTGGGAAATCTAGTTGAGACTTTTGTGTATAGTGAGCTTATTAAGCATCAATCGTATGCAAACACAGATGTTGAGATTTATCACTACAGAGACTTGCGGCAAAAAGAGGTAGATTTCGTACTAGAAGCTAGTAATGGCGATGTGGTAGCACTGGAGATAAAGTCAGGTTCAAATATCAAGAGCGAGCATTTTAAAGGTCTTGTAGCATTAGCAAAAACAATGAATCATAAAAACTTCAAAGGTATTGTTTTATATGGTGGAGATAAAGTGCTTCCGTACAAGATTGAAGAGTTTCAGTTTTGGGCAATTCCTTTGAAAGTATTGATTTAAAAACAAATTTACTTTTTAAATCTTTTTACTATGCGTGACTATAGTTTTGAATTAGAGTATTTCAATAATTACAATATGAGCGAAGAGAGAAAAATTAGACTTATTGAAAGTTTCTACAGACTTGGAAATATTCTATTTACTAATTTCATAGAAAATAACTGAGAAATCAAGTTATAACTTTACTTCAAATAATAAAAAAACAATATGAGCAAAAATGTGATTATCTATTGTAGGGTATCTACAGACAAACAATCAAAAACAGGCGAGAGCTTGGAGGTGCAAGAAGAACAATGCAGGACATATTGCAAGAGAAATGATTATCAAGTGTTGGCTGTATTTTCAGAGCAATTTACTTGAACCAAAGACAAAAGACCAAAAGTCGAAGAAGCTTTGAATTTCATAAAACATTCAGAGCTGAAAATTGATTATGTAGTTGTATTGAAGATTGATAGGGTTAGCAGATGATGAATCACTATACATGACAGCTTCAAAAAGCAATTTCAAGACCTTTGAGTATCCCTTAGGGATACTCATGGGGTCATTTGAGAAGATAGAAATGTCGTAGAGATTGAGGGTGTCAATACGGATAAATACAATTGGTCAAAAACCAATATGAATCAAATAGCTGAAAATGTCACCGTTATGATGTCCGAAAATGAAAGAAATACTATTTTGCAGAGGCTAATATGACAAGCTATAAAAAACAACAAAAGATGATACAAAGTGAGAAATTCTGAGTTTTGATTCAAAAATGCAAAGATAATGACTGAGTTTTGAAAAAAGACAATACAAGTTGAGAATCCAGAAGAGAGCATCTTTGTAAAAAAGATGTTTGAGCTAAAAGCGAGATGAGATATGAGCGAAAGTAAAATCGTACAAGAGATAAATCTTATGGGCTTCAAATCAAGACAGAGAATAAGATGGAATCATGAAAAAACAAGGGCAATTTGAGTTGCATGACGATCTCCTTTGACAATACGGCAACTGGAAAGATATTTGAGCCATACTGTATATGCTGGAGTTATTTGTGAAGAGTGGACTTGAAACAAGCCAGTAAAAACACCATATAGCTGATTTATTAGCATAGATTTGTGGAACAGAGCCAATAGATGAAAAACCAAAATCAATGTTATCAGTGATGATGAGATTGTGATTGAGCATTATCATAAAGGGGAGCAAGTGGATGTTCCATTTGTAAAAAAAGCCAAGAGTTATAATCCAGAATTTCCGTTTTGAAAGGTGCTTAAATGTCCTATATGTCAATGACATCTAACGGCTGAGAGAGCTAGGTCTAAGAGTTGAGTTTATCATTACTACTATAGTTGCAGATGAAAATGAACAAAACAAATAAAGCATAAAAACTATGCATTGAGGAGAGATTTGATTAACGATGAGATAACAAACTATTTCAACAAAATCAAATTTGATAAAAAGACTATGAGCTTTTTTGAGCAAATAGCAGAAGTGATTTTTGAGGCAAGAAAAAATGAGTCTATAGAGAAAAATAAACTCATTGCATGAAATATAAAAGAGCTGGAGACTAAAAAGAAAGCTATATCAGACAACATAATGAATATTTTGAACTATCCGGATTTGCTTGAAAATCAGAATGAAGAACTTCAAAGAATCAAGAAAGAAATCACTAGATTGCAAACACTAAAGATAGATTCTCACGATGGTGTCCGACTGGATAGATTTAAAAAATGTGCGAAGAAAATTCTCGAACACCCAGAAAGCCTATTGCAAAGAGAAAAACCAGAGCTGATTCAACTGGCTTTTGAGGTGTTTTTTGACTGAAAAATAGAGTATGAGCAGTTTAAGTCTCGAACACCAATTGTGCAAGAGTTTTCGCTTTTACAAAACAAAAAAGATTTTCAAGAAGCTTGAAAATCAGTATTTATTCAAGAATGGTGGGGTAAAAATAAAAATCGCCAAACAATATATAGTTGGATTGTCAAGCTTATTGATAAGATTGACAAGTGGCAGTATGTGATTGATAAGGTTTAGTTTTTTATATATCTATGTGAATATTGAAATGGTGTTTGATTTTTTTAGATTTTTTCATTGTTATTAGCAATAAAATAGTTATAATGCAAAAACTTAAATGAATTAGAGGGATATTATTATGAAAAAATTATCAGTATCGCTTACAAGTTGTTATGGCATAAAGAAATTAGATGAAACTTTTGATTTTACAGAGTCAAATACTTATGCAGTCTATGCTCCAAATGGAATGATGAAATCATCTTTTGAAAAAACTTTTTACGATTTAAGCAAAGATAGTAACACTAGCGATTTGGTATTTTCAAATAGACAGACAATTAGAACAATTCAAGATGAAAATGGAAATAATATTTTAGCTACCGAAGTCTTCACAATAAAACCATACAATGAATCTTTTGAAACCGAAAAATTATCTACTCTACTTGTAAAACAGGATTTAAAAAGACAATATGATGAAATATATAATAAGTTAGACAAGGAGCAGGCAGACTTTATTAAAAAACTTAAAAAAACCTCTTTAAGCAACGATTGTGAAGATGAAATTATTGATACTTTCAGAGAGCATGAAAAAGAAACTTTTTTAGATATTATTGAAAGAGTTTTACCAGAATTATCAAAAACTACAAAAAATACTCATACTTTTAGATACAACGATATATTTGATAAAGATGGCAAGGTTAAAATATTTTTAGAGAAAAATATTGCTACACTTGACGAATATATAAAGCAATACACTGGATTGGTATCTAATTCAAAATTTTTTAATCAATCTGATAATTCATTTGGAACATATCAAGCTAAAACAATTTTAAAGTCCATAGAGGATGATTCATTTTTTCAAGCGGGACATAACTTGCAGCTAAGTGATAGTAGCACTATACAATCTGCAAATGAGTTTAATACATATCTAGAAAGTGAAATTGAAAGAGTTGTTAATAATCCTGATTTAAAAAAGCTTTTCGACAAAGTTGATAAAGCAATTACTGGTAATAGTGATTTAAGAAAATTTAAACAAGTGCTTGAAAACGATAACTTATTATTGGTAAAATTAAAAAATTATGAAGCTTTTAAAAAAGAAACTTGGTTAAATTTTTTATTGGAGCATATGGCTGAGATTGAAAGTTTAGTTGAGTCATATAATGAAAAAAAAGAAGAGATTAAAAGAATTATTGATGAGGCTAAAAGTACGCAAACAGAGTGGAAAAATGCTACTGATGAATTTAATGAAAGATTTAAGGGGTTGCCCTTTGTATTAAATATAAAAAATAAAGAAGATGTAATTTTAAAAACAAATACACCATTTTTGGAATTTACTTTTAATGATTCAAGTGAAAGCACGAATATTGATAAAAACAAATTACTTAATGTGCTAAGTCAAGGAGAGAAAAGAGCTTTATATCTTTTGAATATTATATTTGAAATTAAAGCAAGACAAAAAATAGATTCTAAAACAATTTTTATTATTGATGATATAGCGGATTCTTTTGACTATAAAAATAAATATGCAATCATAGAATATTTAAAAGATATTTCTAAAATAGCTAAATTTTATCAAATTATCCTAACTCACAATTTTGATTTTTTTAGAACTCTTGAAAGTAGATTTGTAGGTCGTAAATTTTCTAAAATGGTTAAAAAAACAAATGATGGGATAAAGATAGTTGACGCAAGCTACTTAAAACCATTTGATTATTTTAAAAGTAAATTACATAGTGACGAGAAAATACTTTTGGCTTCAATTCCATTTGTTAGAAATTTGGCTGAGTATATTGGCAAGACCAACGAATTTAATATCCTAACATCTTTATTGCATATTAAAAGCAATACTTCTTCTATAACAATAAAAGATTTAGAGGATATTTACAAATCAATACTTACAGACAAATCAACTTTAGTTTTAAACAATCATTCAAGCAGTGTATTTTCACGCATATATACCTGTGCAGATAGTATTTTGACGGAACCATCCAATGCAATCGAATTGGAAAGTAAAATTGTTTTATCTATTGCTATAAGATTAAAGGCTGAAGAGTTTATGATAAATACAATCAATAATTCAACACTTACAAGTGGTATTATTAAAAATCAAACTTTGGAATTGATAAAGATTTTCAAAGATAAATTCTCAAATAATACTGAAAATATTGAATTATTGGAGCAAGTTAATTTGATGACACCTGAGAACATTCACTTAAACTCTTTTATGTACGAACCAATACTTGATATGGATAATGAAAGACTTAAAAATTTATATATAACTTTAAAAAATAAGGAAAATCAATAATGCCTATACTAGACTTTAAAGAAATACCACAAGCAAATCAAGGAAATGGAAAGCAAGACACTTTTGAGTTGTTTGCAAGAGATTTTTTAGAATTTATGGGGTATAAAATTCTTACAGACCCCGATAGGGGTGCAGATGCTGGAAAAGATTTAATTGTAGAAGAGGCTAGAATAGGTATTGGTGGGGAAACTATAATTAAATGGCTTGTAAGTTGTAAACATTATGCCCATAGTGGTAGCTCGGTTTCTCCTAGTATAGAATCTAATATTAGAGATAGAATTGAAACACATGGTTGTCAAGGATTTATAGGTTTCTATTCTACATTGGCAAGCTCTGGATTATCAACTAATTTAGAGGGTATGAAAAAAACATATGAATATCAAGTTTTTGATAATGAAAAAGTTGAAAAAAGACTTTTATCCTCTTCTGATGGATTAAAAATTGCGAAAAGATATTTCCCAAAATCCCTAGAAGCATGGGAAATAGAAAATCCTAAACCTGCAAAAATATTTTTAGAAAACCCTAGTTTGAAGTGTATGGTTTGTAACAAAGAATTACTACTACATGATGGCTATCGTGGACTTATTTGCATGTGGTCTAAAATAGATGGGGATGGAAATGATTTTATAAAAGAGTTTACTTGGTCTTGTAAAGGTCATTGCGATCAAGTGTTAGAGCACAAGCACAGATTAGTATATCCGAATTATGAATATAATAATTCGTGGGAAGATATATCTGATGTGATGATACCAACGATATACCTAAAATGGATTATGACTATATTTAATCAACAAAAATCAGGAACTATTTATGATGATAAAGCATTTGAAAATATGAAGGAATTTTTACTGCAAGTTTACCCTCACATTTCAAGACACCTTACCCAAAAAGAAAAAGAAAGATTGGAAATGCTTTCCGTAATACCCTCATATTTAGGTGGGATGGGTGAATAGTTCAAATTTTTCTAGATTAATTTTTATAAGTTACTCTTGTATATCTGTTTGTGTTGTACTATCGGCGGAGACCAGAGACTAATGGACGAGACCCTCCAGCCATGTTTGCTAATCTTTGACTTTTGTGTCTACAATATAAAATTACCCCATAACACATTCCACTCAAGGATTGATCGATAGAGACAGAATTTCATCTATTTTAACACTTTTTGCAAATTAGATGTCTGAAATTAATTTTTTAAAATTTACTTCTTTACTCTTTGCTACTGCAATTAATTCTTTCAATGGCTTATCTTTAAATGAATATATTCCGCTCTCGCTTGTTGTCATAAATAAATCAGAATAGTTTTTCTCTATATCTGACTTGATTGTTTTGTATATATACATTACTTTTCCACCATATCCAAATAAGAAGTCTGGACTAGTGTCATCAAGCATTTTAATGAACCCCTCGTCGTCACTCGCTAAAAAAGGAAATATAAGTTTTTTCTTTCTTGCTTGATTTAGATATATATATCTATCCAAAGTAGATAATGCTATATCTCTTGCAGTGTTGTCTATATTACTGAAATACTTTTCTGTACTATTGATGTTTATGATTTTTTCAAAAAATTTATGCCCAGGTTTATCTGCAAATAAATACAATATAGCCTTGTATCTACTTTCAATTGGGATACCAGCTACTCTTAATTCTGAAAAAACATGGTGCTTTATTTTTTTCTTAGAATCTTTAAATAAAAATTTCGCCTCCATTAATATGATAGTGAAAATATAGGCAGAATAGTATAATAATGCAATCTGCTCAATAATTGAATTATGGCTTTTGATGAGATTATTCGTAAAGGTCTTTTCTAATTTATCTTGAAATAAATTATGCTTATGCAGAATAGTTAAGTTTTCAAAAAATTTCTTTTGATCATCATTTTTGTTTTTTTTATTTAATTTATAGTTGATTCCGTATTTTTTTATTCCATTCATGACAATCTCAAATACATAAGGAATAATATCAAGATTAAATTCTTTAGATATAATCATTTCGTGCAAGTCTTTATACTGCTCATCTGCGCTAATATGATACTTCATAAAATTTGAAGTCACATTACTATCTAATGCATTTGTGAAGTCAATAGTTTCAGCATAAATTCCTTTTTCTTCACGAGTAAGTGTGGCAGAATTGATTATGTGAAAGTGGTTACATCCAATGTATGATTGAATTTTCATTCTCTCTGTCGAAAACTGAGGTAACTTTCCCTCTAAGGCTAAAGATGATTTTGCATCATACTGTTTAATAATCTCAATTTTATGATATTTTACAAAGTCAATATATTTTAGAAGTATATTGGCAATCTCTTGTGTTGATAACTCTTCTGACGCAAGAATTTCTTGAACTATGTAATGGATTCCTTCATTTTTAGGAAAATTTTTAACAACCGGAGCTTTTGCATATTCAAGCTTTGTGTCACCGTTTTTAAAGGCTTCAATAGCTCTGCTAGTCAATTTGTGAAATATGTCCGAAACGCTCTTGTCTTGTTCAAAATCATATGGTGTAACAATCATATTTTATTCTCCTGACCGCATTTGATATAAATGAAAGTAAATTTTAGCGCTATACATTAGATATGAAAAATAACTCTATAAACTATTTCCCAAACTTCTCACTCAACTCTTTAGCTTTTTTATAAGTTTCTTCGTTCAGCTTAATGATTTCATCGTAAGCCAAGCCTTTCATAACCGTTTTATATAGATTTGGTCGTTCTTTTTCCCAGTTATACAAAGTTTTCATACTAATTCCCAAATAACCCACTATATCTCGTTTTGACATCATCCGCAAGCCTTTTTTAAGGGCTATTCTATTTTGTAACAATATAGCAAAACAACATTGTAGTATTTATAATTTATAGATTAAATACTTATAAATATTACAAAATATATTGTACAATAATGGTAATATATACAATTAATATGAAAAGATATTGTATATATTACAAATCTTATGCAGAGGTGGATTAATGTCGTCAAAAACAGAAGATGGTGCTAAAAAAGGCAAGAGTGCTGACAGGGAAAACCGTGGAACAAATGGCGCACCAAAAAAATCAAGCGGTGAGCATAGAAAAAGCAATCAGGGTGGTAACGGGAGAAGCAAATGGTGAAAATAATTAAGTGCTTTTCCGAAAGTGGATATTGGAAGTGCAAGTGTGGGAATCTAGTACCAAATGATAGAAATTTTTGTATGTATTGCGATCGAGAAAGACCATGACACATAAAAGGAGAGCATAATGCCTGTTGATAGAGATAATAGTGTTGAATCTTTTATAGATAATGGGTTCACTTTTGAACAATCTGAACATTTATCACGGCTTTCTGATGCAAGGGACTCCATGATCAATAAAAAGCATGCACCATGCACTCAAGATATGCTCGAATTTTATCGGCAAAAAATCAGTGAACTGAGTGATGAAATTGATTTTTATTGGCAAAAATATCAAAATGAAAATAGTGACCAGTATGAATAAACTCCTATTTCTAATAACAATCATGGCATCTATCTTTGTTCATGCCGAAACCACAAAAACAACAGACTCCAATAAGACAATGACAAACGATGAGTTTATGAAGCGCTTTATGGCTTTGGATAAAAAAGAGAAAGATGCAGTAGAGCTAGGAAAAAAATTAGATGAGATAAATAAACTTCTCGGCGTAGATAAGAAAAAATAAAGTATCAAAATTTTGCAAAAAACAATCAAGTGTGCTAGACTTTACGGGATATTATAAATTAACACAACAAATCATGGAGTCAAATAACAATCTTTGAG
>CAZNYV010000027.1:0-1994 GCA_964577355.1 uncultured Campylobacteraceae bacterium | reverse complement strand
AACAAAGAGTCGATAAATAGGCTACAGGCTACGCCTCAAGAAGTAGAAAAAGTCTGAAAAGATATAGAATACTCCAATCGTCTCATAAAAGCACACAATGTTATGAAAGTGCTTGAACTGCCAGATAGTCAAGACAATCCTATAAGACAGATGCTCTTGAAGCAGGATGACAAGACACTTGAAGGGTTGGCTAAAAAATCACAAGATGAAATCAAGGAGTTTTTACTAAATGCATAAGAAAATCATGTATCCAATATCGATACAGAAAACAATGAAAAACTAAATCGTCTACAATCAGCCTTCCCAAAATCAGTCCTAGACAAGAACCAAGACATCGCAACTATGCTGGAGAAAAAGGATTTTGATAAACTACTTGCCACTTTAAAAGACCCAAAAAGACTAAAATCCATCACCGACCAACTATGATGAGCTGACAAGAATAATCCGCAATACCTAGAGTTCAAAAATGCTTTGATTTGAGTGGATTCAGGTTTTGAGCAATATTTTAGCGACCTAGAAAAAATCAACTCCAAAAGTAATTTGAGTGCTGACGAGATAGTAAAATGAATCGGAAAAGACTCTGGAGGTATGATTGATATAGACTTGAAATCAAACCCACCACTTTCAAAGATGAGCCTCATTTGAAGCCAATATAGTTTTGACGAGGAGATAGACAAAAAAGCACTAGACAAGATAACAGCAGAGAGCAAAGAAAAGCTAGATGAGATACAAAGTAGCATAGCTACTTTGAAAGGCTTATATAAGCCTTTTGACAGCCTAGTAACATTGGCAAAAAAGAGCTGGTGACACGAGAGTTTCAAAGAGCAGATGAGAGAGGGGATGAGCGCATTTCCAAAGTCAATCTTTTGAGAGCTAAACGATATGTACAAAAACTACAAAATAGAATCTGAAATGCAGATAAGCGAAGCTGATTTTACAAGCTTTGCAGATGTGGGTTCAGAAGATGAGTTGAGAGCAAAAATCACAAAAATAGAAGAGAAATTCGAAAAGATAAAAAGAAAAATCCAAGAAATACATTCTTGAATCATAGATGAACACCAAGGTAAAATCAAAGAGCTTTTGTCAAAAAACTCACAAGACAAAGAGAGACAGTTGGAGGTTTTGAACTTTATGAAAGATTGTGGTTTTGACTTGATACCAAAAGAGATAAGCGATAGTGCGATAAAAGAAATTCAAGCCGGTACGCTAACAATAGCTTGACTAGAGCTAAACAGAAAAAATATTGACCTGAAAAAATGAAACTTCTGAGAAGATGCTATGCACGAGGGCGAAGGGCTAAATACGGCATCCAAAACAAATATGGTGAAATTTGTAAACAAGATGATTAGCTGAAATACAAACGAGCCTTTGTGAGTTGAATCCATAGTGGATGGAACATTTAAAGCAGACCCAAGCTTCCTTCAAAACAAATTTTTAGAATCTTGAGTAGTTGATGCAGTAGGATGGAGACAAGGAAAGGTAAGTGAGAATCTGGAGAAGGCTATGAGCGAGAACAAAGCGTCATAATACTTTATCATCTTTTACACACTACATCATCGTTAGCAACATTCAAAATAAACTGATTAATTCTAAAAAATAAAATCTCAAAAATCAAGGTAGTACAAAGTCTCCACCTTGATTTTTTTATTGTTATTTTTTGTACGAAAATCACTTTATTTTTTAATTTTTGTGATTATGAACAAAAATATATTGGTTGATTTATCAAGAAACTTAATGTGAGCTTGATACTTGGATGTTGAATTTCTAGTAAATCTCATAGAAGAGCAAGAACTAGATTTTGATAAAATCTATGAAAATGCAAAGATGAGCTCTTGAAAAGAATTTGATCGTAATATCAACTATTTCATCTACGATGCTCTATCTCAAGTGGCTTACAGGTTTATTGACTCTGATAAAGAGTTATTTTAGCTCGAAAGTGATGAGTTTGAAATCTATACAAACTATTTGGATAGTCATATATGGTTTCTGTCTGA
>CAZNYV010000026.1:0-17620 GCA_964577355.1 uncultured Campylobacteraceae bacterium | reverse complement strand
CAAATTTTTGATGTGACTATTTTTGTCGCTAGTCTCTCGCTCCAGATATTGAGCTGTTCTACCGCCGCAGCTCGGAATGTATCTCCAGCACCTAGGAGTACGCTTTTGCCATCTTTTTTTGCCATATTTGCAAGCTTGGCTATTGTCGTCGTCTTGCCAGCGCCGTTGATACCAACTATCAAATCCACAAACGGTTTGGAGGAGTAAATCTCCGCGCTTTTTTTGACTTCCAAACCATAAAATATGCTCGATAATGAATTGGTTAGCCCTACCTTGTTGATAGTCGATGGTAGGTTTTCTAGGATTTTTTCTACCAAATCATAGTTGACATCTGCCATCACCAGTAGCTCTTCGAGCTCATCTCTCGACAAGCTCTCTCTTTTGCCATATCCACCTTCTCTGAGCGCACCGAAGGTTTTTTCGAGTGACCTTTTGATTAATCCAAACATTACTTGGTAATTCCTGCTTTTTTGAGGTCATCTTCTATCATCTCTTGTGGTACCGCACCTGGGTAGTGCGCTATCAGCCTACCATCGGAGGTAAACAAAAACATATTTGGGATACCTCTGATACCGCCAACTGCATTTATCATGCTTTCATTTGACGGAGATACTGCCACCTCGTAATCAATCTTGTTCTCAGCTATAAAAGCATCTAGCTCTGCTTTTGGCTTGTCTTTTTCTACCAAAACAGCGATAACCGCAAATTTATCTTTGTACTTATCATTTAGCGCTATCAGATGAGGGATTTCAGCCTTGCATGGCGGACACCAAGTCGCAAAAAATCCCAAAAGCACAGCCTTGCCCTCATATCCTGAGAAAGTAAATCCATCATTTGAGCGAGTTGCCTTGATTGTTTTGCCACTATTTGTGTTTAGCGCAACTTCTGTCGTGACACCTTTGACACTAATCATATCGCTCGCCAACTCCTTTTTCTCACAGCCAGTAAAAACTAACGACACAAACAATATACTTAAGAATAATTTTCTCATAATCACCTCGCAAAATTTTTTATAAATGATACCAAATGCAAACAAAAGAGCTATTCAGAAAGCACTCACTAGACAGACTCAAAAAACAGAGTCAAAAAAATAATTATCTGAATGATAAAAAGATAAATGCGCAGATTTTACACATTGTCAAAACCAAAAAACCAAAGAGTGTACTAGCCTATCTGCCCCTAAATATCGAGGCAAACATCATGCCCAGCATCAAAAAGATGAGACAACAACACATAAGAATTTTTGTTCCATTTGTTCAAGATATTAGCTTTAAGATGGTACCATACAGACTGCCACTGAAAACAGGAAAGTTCCATTTGGTTAACTCTGGCAACTCGTTTCAGAAGGTAAAGAAAATCGATATAGCGCTAGTCCCTGCCGTGGGAATAGATGTGAAATTTAAAAGAGTAGGATTCGGAAAAGGTATGTACGATAGATTTTTCGCAAGTTTTGCAGTGCCTCTTGTTGTTTTTGTTCAAAGAATTGCGTGTATTTCAAAAAACAACATATCCAATCATTTTGACTCAGCAGGCTCCTTGCTTGTAACGGCACAACAAAATTATATTCAAGGTTACAATAGAGATGATAGTAGAACTAATGGAGTTTTTAACAGTTCCGGTGTCGGGATTTGTAGGGTTTTTGGTCGCCAAAAAGATAGACCAAGCCAAGTACGATATTTATGTAGAGCAGTCAAAGTCCAAGGCTAGAGCGATTGAGCACGAAGCAGAACTCAAGCTTCAAGGTATAAAAGCAAAAGAAAAAGAGATAGAGATAGAGGGCTCAAAGAGGGTTGAACATGAGCTCAGGAGACTAAAAAGCGATTTTGATAACAAAAACATCCAAATCGCCAAAAAAGAAGAACAACTGAGTTATAAACTGGAGCAAGAGACAAAAAAACTCGATAGCGATCGTGCTGAATTGGACAAAAAAGCACAATTACTAGGGCAAGAAAGAGTAGAGCTCTCAAATGAAAAGAGATACTACGACCAAAAACTCCTTGATGTCATCAAGATAGCTGAAATCGGTGCTGGGCTCACTCGCGCAGAGGCAAAAGAGATACTTCTCCACCGCGTAGAAGAGACATCCCGCGAAGAGATGGCTCAAATCGTACGAAAATACGAGACAGAAGCCAAAAGTGAGGCTAGAAAAAGAGCTAATTTCATCATCGCCCAAGCTACTACAAGATTTGCGGGAGAGTTCGCGGCTGAGAGACTAATAAATGTTGTCCACCTCGCAAATGACGAGATAAAAGGACGAATCATCGGCAAAGAGGGCAGAAATATCAAAGTGCTTGAGATGCTTCTCGGTGTAGATATTATCATCGACGATACGCCAAACACCATCATCGTCAGCTCGTTTAGTCTATTTCGAAGAGCGCTTGCGACTAGAACAATAGAGCTTCTCGTGGAAGATGGCAGGATTCAACCAGCTAGGATAGAAGAGATATTTGAAAAAGTCAAAAAAGAGTTTGACGAAAAAATGTACGAAGAGGGTGAAAACATCATCATGGATCTCGGTATCGGAGCGATGCACCCAGAACTTATTAAGCTAGTCGGCAAACTCAAATACCGAGCAAGTTATGGACAAAATGCTCTCGCTCACTCACTAGAAGTCGTCTATCTATCATCAATCATAGCTGCAGAGCTTGGTGGGGACGAAGTGCTCACCAAAAGAGCTGCGCTCTTGCATGATATAGGCAAGGCTCTCACACACGAGCATAACGGCAGCCATGTTGACCTTGGTGCTGAAGTTTGCAAAAGATACAAAGAAGATCCGATAGTAATCAATGCAATCTATGCTCACCATGGACACGAAGAGATAAAAAGTATCGAGTGTGCGGCAATATGCACTGCGGATGCCTTGAGTGCAGCGCGCCCTGGTGCCAGACGAGAAGTGCTAGAAAGCTTCCTCAAACGAGTCGAAGAGATAGAAAACATCGCCACAGCCAAAAACGGTGTCAAAAGTGCATTTGCCATAGCATCAGGCAGAGAAGTGCGAATCATCGTAAATGCCGACTTGCTAACAGACAACGAATCGGCTCTGATAGCCAGAGAGGTGGCAGGTGAGATACAAGAAAAAGTGCAGTATCCTGGCGAAATAAAAGTAAGTGTTATCCGTGAGTCCAGATCAGTTGAGTACGCTAGATAAAAAAGAAATCGGTGGAAATACAATGAAAAAAATTTGTGCAGTAGCTTTATTCGGAGCGGTCACAGCGGTAACTCTTTTTGCTGAAGAAACAGAAGATATGTCAATCCTTCAGCAGACTCTCGACGAAGCAACTGAAATCGCCACCAAAACAAAGATGAATATTGACTATGTACCATCAGTCGTAAGCGTACAAAGGGGTGACAAGCTCAAGCTTCTTGGTGCCAATACAGTCTATGACGCACTAGAAATGCTCCCTGGTATCCAAATGCAAGTCAATCAACTCGGACAAATAGAGACGGTCGTGAGAGGATTCAAGAATCCAAACTCCGCCATATCAGACAAGATAAAAGTACTTCTCGACGGCGTACCTGTAAGCAGCGAAACATTTTCAACTGCTGGCTATGTGATGAATTTTCCACTGGAACTAGTCGACAGAATAGAGGTTCTAAGAGGTCCAGGCTCTACAATATATGGCTCCGGGGCGTTTTATTGAGCTGTAAATATCGTCACAAAATCACACAACAACAACGGCGAATGTGGCGAGGTATTCGCTGGTTTTGGTAGTTGGGAGTATAGAAAATTTGGCGCTATAGGTTGTACTACAAAAGATGGTGTCAGATATTCGGCAGATGGATACTATCAAGGGTCGGACAGGAAATTACAGCTTGATAAGACATATACGACCAGTAGAACTGGCAATCTTTTTCCGAGAGATTTTACTACCAATGAGGGCTTTTACGACTACTCAACAGGCTTCATGCTCCAAGATGATAATTTCTCTTGGAGTGTGAGACTCAAAAAAAGCAGACAAGGCAACTACTATGGCAAGGAAGAGCAGCTCGAGCCTACAACAAACACAGGACAGACCAGTCAATATATCAACACCGAAATAAAATATAAAACTCAAAATAGTTTCGTAAAATCAGAAACAACAGCTGGTATTAGAGATTATTCGTTTGACATTAACAAAGTAGACTATGACGCATCCAAGTACAGTGCCTATTCTAGTTCTGCATTTGATTTTAATTACTACAATACATATACTGTTGCTGAGACTACATATTATGCAAACGAACAACATACTTTCAAAAAATATCATAACAATCAAATTGTCCTGAATTATGGTGTAGAATATACAAAAATCAGGGATAACCATTTTTGGTCAAACCTTGAAAGTTTTGCTTTTGCCAATCCTGGCGATGCTCTAATTGCTGGTAAATATTCTAGTGAAGTAGCACTCCTATTTCCTCAAAGTAACCAATACTTGCAAGATGGAATTCACAGAACAACGCTACAAGCAGGACTTGAAGATACATATAATATAAATGAACAAACTGATTTAACTATTGGTGCAAGATACTCAAAAGAATCTGATTTGAGCAACAATCTTTACGATTATAGAATTGGGCTAGTCAGCAGATGGATGAACGATAAACTCATTACAAAGCTCATGTATAGCACTGGGTTTAGGGCTCCAAATTTTTCAGAACTATACACGAGACCACATATCAATTTTGAAGCTGGCAATGACCAGATTGTCCCTGAACAAATTAAATCCTATGAAGCGATGCTGATATACAAACCAAATAGCATACATAGATTTTCTATAAATGGATATTTTTCATCATTCGATAACATTATTGATTTAGATCAAAACCACGCTTCCATTTCGGGGTACACACAGTATCAAGGCAGGATTTCAAAAGGACTCGAAGCGGAGTACGCATACACGCCAAGTATCACCCATGAATTTAGTGTCAATGCCTCCTTCAATCAAACCACATATATCAATACTGACGATGTATCAATAAGTCAAGATATGCCAGATGTATCACCTGTGATGTACAAGGCTTGGTATCTCTATCGACCGACAAATCAACTTAGTATGGGGATTAAATACCAATACATAGGCAAAACCACACAAAACGATGCAACCAATAGAGTAACTTCACTTCCTAGTCAACAAAAAACTGATTTGAATTTGAAATACAAAATCTCAAAAGAAACCTCTGTGGACTTTTATTTGGATAATATCCTCAACGCGACGCAACGAATGCCTACTTATTTTTACCATGATGTACGAGCCAATTATGGCATTACGAATGACGGCATGGTGAGGGAAGGGCGCAATTTTATAGCAGAAATTACACATAAATTTTAAAAAAGATTCGATACTGTGAAGAATCCCATCATTTAATGGAATAAATGAGGTGTTTTTTGTTAAAGTATGAAAAACAAAAACAAGGTTCGTGTTGTGTCATATCCAAAACTGACAATTCTGCTTGCACTCTTAGCTGCCACTCTGTCAGCACAAGAACAAGATGATTTATCAGCCCTCGAACAAACACTAGAAGAAATCACAGAAATAGCTACGAAGACTAGGTTAAATGCCGACTATGTTCCAGGAATCGTTACTGTTATCTCAGGTGAAAAACTCAAGTCTCTAGGTATAACAAATCTCAACCAACCAAATGCCTTTGACATTATTGTGGGAATGGAATCGCCTGTTTCAGCACTCCGTGGAGCTGGAGCCAGTTTTGGCTTTTTGGGCAATAAGGTCAAATGGATGCTAAATGGCAAGACTCTTGAAAATGAGCTTTTAGGATTAGCATTTGGCACAATGAAGCTATCCATTCCTATTGATTTTGTAAAACAAATAGAAGTTTTGCGCGGACCAAATTCTGCAATATATGGAGATAAAGCCATTTTCGGCACTGTTAACATCGTTACAAAAAACAGTAATACTTTCTTTGTCAACGGTGGAGCTATGGGTGGCGGGCGGTTTGCAACCTCAATTGGCGCGCAACAGCACTTTGATAGCGGAGTTTGGAGCTTAGATTTAGCCGCTTCAGTAGAAAAAAGTGATAGCAGCAATTTGCGTATTGAAAAAAATGGGAATTTTAACACTCAATGGGGAGTAAATGTACCAGGATACGCGCCCAACGAATTACCAAATGGATACCAATCCAAAACATTTCTAGCTGACATTGTAAATAACGGATACAAAGCTTGGCTTTATCGCATAGAAACCATTTCAGAGCAAGGAGCTTTTGGGCAATGGATACCGAGCGACTCACTGCCACCAAACTCTTCTGAGTATGGCACAAACGAAGCCTATACTCTTTTTGGTATTGAAAAAACTTTCAACCTCTCCAACACTATTAGTATAACCCCCAAAATAGGCTACAGCTCATTTGAAGCTACTGCAGACTATTTTATGCTTCCGCAAGATGCACCCAATCTAACATCGGCAACCATGGATGGCTCAAGCAAAATATACTACAGAGAAGTACAAAAATATGGCTCTTTGGAAGCAACTTATAAAATTGGAAGAAATATTTTATCTGGTGGTCTGTTTTATCAAGATACTACAAATCCAAAAGATGAGATTTTTAAAAACTATAACTACAATGGCACTACTGGTGCAATCTCAAATATATATACCTACAGATACCCATTTTCACCACTTGAAAATATGAAAAAAAGCAATAGAGCTTGCTATGCCCAAGACCAGTATAATCCAATTGAGAAACTAACAATTACGACCGGAGTACGCTATGATGAGTTTGAAGACAAAGTCAGCGGAAGTACTAGAGCATTATCACCTCGCCTTGCAGCAGTCTATGTAACAGATGATTCTAATATTTTCAAAACACAGTATTCTCGTGCATTTCGCCCAGCAACATTTGGAGAAATAGGGTGGAACTATCCTACGATTACCAAATTGGAACCAGAAACCGTCGATACGATTGAGCTTGCGTATATTCATAAAATGGACAACTCAACGCTTAAGATGACAACCTTCCAATCAAGAACTTACAATATGGTTATGTTTGATGCTCAGAGTTATATTTTGATAAATAGAAACAGTGCTGTTACTACTCGTGGTGTAGAAGTAGAATATAATCTAAAAAATCCACTCATTGCCGTTAATACAAACCTAGGATACTACAAAAGCTATGCCGATGCATATACATTTCTAAGCCCTGACGATAGCTACAAACCATATACGATTAATGGCAATACCTCAGTTTTGGCTCCAAGTTTGGTTGCTAACATTGCACTAACAACAACTCCAACAGGACTATATCCAACAACAATTTGGTGGCACTATATCAGTAGTAAACGACGAGCAGATGACTATAGTATTGTTGGCGGAATTCCAAGAACAAACCTTCAAAACAACAATACACACATCCCTGCACAAAGCTTCATAAACATTTCGCAAAAAATCAAAGGAGTAGCAAAGGGCTTGGAGCTTGATTTTGGGGTCCGAAATATTCTAGATGAAGTCCAAACCACGCTCTACAAACCACTGTACCTACCAAATCAAAATGATGTCCCATATGCGAGACGCAGTTTTTGGGCAAGTGCTACATACAAATTCTAGCCGTACAACTCAAGCTTGCAATCTAACATAAAAAATACTACAATAAAATAAGAAATAGCTATAAAAAGGAAACACCCATGGGCTGGTTTGATAACGACAACGAACAGAGGCTGACACAAGAACTGGAAGCCCTAAAAAAAGAAAACGCTGAGCTTCGCTCTGACAAGTCTAGGCTTCACGACGAGCTATCGAGACTAGAAGCACAATCTGAGCAAAAAAATAGAGTTGCCAACCCTTATGAGAATCTATTTATCTTCCAAAACGAAAGGCTAAAAGAGGGGCTCCTCGAAATACAAAAAAACTTCGCAGAATCAGTCACAAACTCAAAAACATCACTAAGCGAAACAGGTCAAATATCGAACAACTTCAATGACCTGACAGGCATCATCAACTCTCTTGTCTCAAATATTGGTGATCAAGCTGGACTTTTCCACGATACAGCCTCTACAATACAAACACTATCAAACAGAACAAGAGAGATAAACACAATCCTCTCTCTCATCAAAGATATAGCCGACCAAACAAACCTACTAGCACTAAATGCTGCGATAGAAGCGGCGAGAGCTGGTGAGCACGGACGAGGGTTCGCCGTTGTTGCAGACGAAGTCAGGAAATTGGCAGATAGAACACAAAAGGCAATCAGTGAAATCAGTGTCGTCGTGATGTCAATAGAACAAGAGGTCAAAGATGTTGACTCAAAATCAGAGCAAGTCATCGAAACAATAGGAGCTATAAACAATCAAGTTCAGCAGTTCCAATCAGACTTGACGATGGAAATATCGCTTTTCACAAACTTTGTAAACCATATCCACAATATCACGGACGGTGTATTTATGGGTCTTGCTAAGCTTGACCATATCATCTGGAAGGTCAACACATATCTATCTGTCGGGCACAAAAAAGAGGCATTTACATTTGTCGACCATCACAACTGCAGGCTTGGCAAGTGGTACTATGAGGGCGAGGGTGCGACTTATTTCTCGAAAGCGACTAGTTTCAGAACACTAGAAAATCCGCATGCGCAGGTTCACACAGCGACCAAAAAGATATTTGAAGTGCTCGACAAAGATAGCTCAGACTTGTCAAAACTCCAAGACTACTTCAAAGAGATGGAAGACGGAAGCAAACAAGTGTTCTCTATCTTGGATAAAGTCCTGCACGAAAAAAACAACTAATAGCACAACCACTAGAGGTTTTATGCCTCTAGTGAGCTCATTTTGGTAGCACAACGCTACCGTTTATATCAATAAACACAACTCCGCCGCCAGCCTTGGTTACTTTTGCTATTCCATTATGGAAGAGTCCTATACTCTTGTATTGTGGCTCTATGACGACCTTTCCATCTTTGTTTATTATTCCGTAGAGTCCATTTTGTCGCAATGAAGCATAACCATCCTTGTCAAATGATTCCATGTAAATATCAGGAAATAAAACTCCAAAAAATCTAATATTTATCGGCTTGTCTCCTCGGAAAATTTCCTTTCCGCTTTTGTCAATATACATAGAGATAGCATTATTCAAATCAACCCTTTCGCCAACCTTGGCTATTCCTGCTGAAAAAGAGTTGGCATAGGCGTACTTCAAAGGCAGAACCTCCTCCCCCTTATCATTGATGTATCCGCATGTTTTTCCACCCATAAACGACAATCTACACACCGAAGCCAATCCATCCGAAAAGTTTCCACCCTCAGAATATTTTGTAGGCTCAACAATGTATTTGCCAGACGAATCGATATATCCATATCTTTTTTGCCCTAGAAAATTCTTCTTGCTAACCCTACCTACACCTTGATAGAGCTGGTCAGCGGTCACAAACTGTTCATTTGTAATCATCTTCCCGCTGCTATCTATATACTCCCAAGTCGTATTTGTTTCCACAGCGGCTAGACCATTTTGAAAAGGAGTGGCGCTCTTGTATTTTGGCTCAACGATTACCTTGCCATCAAGCGTTATGTACCCATATTTTTGATCTATTTTTATCTGCATCGGTTCATTCTTGTACGGACCTATCCACTCGTATAGTGGCTCAATACGCACTGTACCGTTTGAGTCTATCACTCCGGTCTTCCTGCCATTTGCTAGGCTGGAGACAACTATCGGTGCATACCCATTTTGGAACTCTCTTATTTCATTGTAAATAGGCTTGGTTAGCAGTTTCCCATCATGTGACATCAATGCATACAGGTTTGATATTTGGCATGAATATTTGTCCTCATTCAGGTATTGCACCCTAGAACAGTTTGGCGCAGATATTGTCGCACCATTACTAGCGACAAGCGTACTTGTGTATGTAGTAGTTGTTTTGTCTGTTTTCTTTATTGTTGCGATTGTCACACCAGAATGGAACACCCCAAGCCATGTGTAGGCTGGCTGCATCACAAGCTGTCCAACACTGTCAGCCGCACCCCACTTGTCGCCAATCTTGACACCTATCAAACCGTTTGAAAAACCAGAAAAACTTACAGCATCGTATTTTGGACGGATGACAAACTTGCCAGTTTTATCTACAAAACCCCACTTGCCGACCTCTTGAGACCTTGAGCTGTTGCTATCTAGCGCCCATCTTGCACCCATTTTGATAGCCAACAAACCATCACTAAAATCACCGACCTCATCAGCATATGTGTATGGATTTTCATCCAACTCCTTGGCAATACCACAAACAGACACAAGAACCAGCAGCAGAAGGGCAAATTTTCGCATTTTACAACCTAATGAATTATATCAGACTTCTTTCATAACTCAGTTTGGATTTTTGTTAGAGCTAAATGGGATGAGATTTAAAGGTAAAATTTATGAGCCTAGCCATAGCTAAGCGAATAAATTTTATCAAAGAATATCGCACATTTAGCCTAACCCAGAGGGCTTTGCAGATATTCATCTATACTTTGTCATATTTGCTTGAAATAGCTAGTATTCCTACGCAAATCTTCCTAGTCTATATAAATATCTGCTAAAGCAAAAACCAAAATGGGTTGTGAAAGAAGTCTATTGCTTTGATTATATTTATATTGCCCTAATGAAATGATAAAAACAGTTTTATAGATTATTATGTTGCGCTGTTTGCTACTCTAGTCTGGCTAGATATTTTTCAAGTTTTGTTCAACTTTGCGAACAGCTATTAAGCTGGTAACATTTCAGTCGATGTGTGTCCATCAATAAGAAAAAGGATTTTCAATGAATGTATCATCTAGCAATAGCCCAGTTATTCAAGCAGGACTAATCAGGGTAAAAGGTGCCGACGAGGCGGAAGCGACATCAAAAACACCAGAAGCAGCAGAGCAGCCAAAAGAAGCGCCGATGCAAGCCGATGCTAGAAGCGGAGCAAGCCCTGCTATGTACGCCTAATAAGGCGTCGGCTCACAAGAATATTATTTATTGTGCTTAATATTGTGGTCAGCATCAAAATCTAGTGCTACCTTTAGCAATTCGCGTAGAGGTATGTCTGTTTGCGCTATTGACACCTTATAGTTTGGATTGATAACCATCATAGTAGCCCATCTGTGATGACCATCAATGATATAGCCTGTTTTGTTGGTAACAAGGACTGTTTTATTAAATTTTGTCTGTATTGCTTTGTTGATATTTTTCTTCTCCACAGCTTTTAGATTGGCTAGTATCTTGTCCACATAAATTTGTTTTTGAACTGGGAAAAGATACTTTATCCTGCACCTAGTATACTTGGACAGCTCCTTATCCCCAATATCAAACCTATCCTCAGCCAATAGATGCGATATGTCTTGATTGTGCGCCTGTGCTCTCATGTAGGCATGGAAGCTCTCCAATTTCTTGTCAGTTATGACAGGCATATCAAGTCTGTTGAACGAAAAAGGGTTATCAGCTACCTTTAGCAATAAAAACCTATAGTTATCGCAGATTTTGTCTATATCTCGGAGTATTTGATTGGATTCGAACTCTTTTTCGAATAAAATCCTAAACTCTTTTACAGATGTCGTGAGTACTTCGTGCATTTCACACCTCTTTCGATTTTTTTTAGATTGTAGCTCATGTTGGCATATTTATTTCTTGTTTCATTGCACATAATTGAGTTACCTACTATTTAAAATTCATACCGTAAATACTAGACTATGAGCACCCAACAGATAAAGCAAATATAAAACATACAAGTAAAATTTCCGTATGATTCTGCCGTTTTTTTATCTAAATGTCTAAAGGAAATCTATAAATGGTCAACGAGAAAAAAGAAGCGTGGGTAAATTATCTTGCCCTGTCAACTGTCGTCTTTGCGGTATGTGCAACACTAGCAACCTTTAAGGGTGGTGGATATTCTACACAGTCAATCATGAGCCAATCAAAAGCTTCTGATAATTGGGCTTATTTTCAGGCTAAGAATATCAAAGAAGATTTATACAAATTGCAATCAGAAAAACTAGAGATGGATACTATTGGCAAAGACCAGAAAACAGCCAATCTATATCAAAACAAAATAAATGATTATAAATCCAAAATTGACAAATATGAAATTGAAAAAAAAGAGATAAAATCAAAAGCTGAAGCGTTGGAGGCAACTAGGGATCAAGCTCAATTACACGCAAGCAATTTTGGAATGGCGGTTATTTTTCTCCAAATAACTATTTTGCTATCAACAATAGCAGGACTTCTAAAGAAAAAGTACATTTGGTATATTGGTTTGGGAAGCGGAATGGTTGGAATAGGATACTTTATCAATGGGTTTTTGTTATTGATTTAGCTGGAACACTTCGGATTTGTATTGTCTAGTAAGTTCGACCGTGGAGGGTTTGGTGGAGACGAGGGGAATCGAACCCCTGTCCGAAATCTGAGTAGCAAAAACTTCTACATGTTTATCTCTATCGATTAGCTTCGGATTGCTTTGGCTCAACAGAGCAAGGCCTCTACATCCTAGACAAAAGTTTAGCCATCAGCCTCGTCAGGGCTTGCAGGCGATTCGCATTTGTGTTATACCCTCCAAAAGCCTTGCGACTGGGCTTATGAAGCGCACGCCCTTTAGTTTATTAGGCTGCTAGTGCAGCAGCTGGGCGATAAGACGCGTTGTTTGCGTTTAATTGTTTGAGCCGTATAACGGCGTGCTCAGGCCGACATGCAATCCCTGCCCGACAAATCCCGTCGAAGCCAAGTCGTCCCCATTGGAGAGCGTGATTATACACAAATCAATTATATTTGTTCGTGTATAACAAGCTCTTTTGGGATTTTGATTATTTTTGGAATATAAGTATCTAGCGCTTCGCTGTTGCGCTCTAGGTTGTTTTTCCATTTGGTGAATTGGTCGCTGATTATGAACAACCAATCAATGAATTCGTGAGTAGCGATGCCTTTTTGGATTCTTGCTTCCTCTAGGACATCTTCGACAAGCTGAGAAAGTTTTGAAATTGGATCTAGCTTGAAATATGAGCTCGCCGATTTGATATTGTGAAATATCCTGAACAACTCTTGTATGTTTGAGCTGTACAATTCTTCTTTTTCCAGCCCAAGTATGAGCATCTCAAGACCTCCACACATAAAACCGAGATGCTCCACAAACTCTTCTACTAAATCTAGCTCATATGAGGATTCAAGCTCGTCTATAAGTCCCAAAAGGTTACTCCCAAATCATGTTACAATATAAAGTTTCTGGGCTAACACCCAGCACAACTGCGACGAAATACCAGCAAAAAAACCAGCCACCAAATCATCCCCAACAACGCCAAGTCCACCACCGACTTCTCTGTCTATCCTACCAATAATCGACGGTTTCCAAATATCAAAAAGCCTAAAAAAAACAAATGTGGATATGACCAAAAACCAGATGTCAGAGATAGTGTACGATATAGCAATAGCTAGCCAAATACCGACCGTCTCATCTATCACTATATGCTTGTTGTCATGCTCTCCGCCATTGGCTTCGTATTTGTTGATTTCACCAACTGCAACCACACTAATAAGTATCGTAAGCAACAGCAGAGTGCCCACGCCTAGATAGTACAAAACAAACAACCCAAACGGTATGGATGCCAAAGTACCAATGGTGCCTGGGGCTTTTGGAGAAAGTCCGCTATAGAAAAAGGTCAAAAAAGCTTTTTGCACGCGCGCCCTTAGGTCAGAGATGTGGTCTGATACAGATTCATCAGTTCGTTATAAAACTCCCTCTCAGAATGCTCTTCAATAATGCCACTATTCGTAATCATATCAGCATATAGCTTTTGAAGATTCTTAAACCTGTTCGGAAACATTTTTGACAGATAGATAGATGAAATCTCTTTTCTCATCAGAATAGCTGGCGGAAGTATGCCATTTTTGAGTAGCTCTAGTAGTGAATCTGAGTTGTAAGTGATATGGTGATGCATACCGTGCGGGCAAGTCTTTTGAGTCACAAGCGTCTTACAAGCATTGCAATAGACAAACACGCTCGATATATCTATTGTCATATTGATACCCACAAACGAATCAAAAATACTCTTTATCTCGTGACTCTCAAAGAACATCCCAAGCCCTGCGTGACTTGCACCGATGACCATCCTGTCGCAACCAAAGTTTTGGATAGCTATCGCATCGAGAAGCAACTCATTCATACCAGCAAAAAGATATGTGTTTTCAAACGGCACGACAATAACCCTGTCGCTTGGCAAAAAGTTTTTGACCAGATAATCCAGAGCCTCATACCTCACACTATATGGAATATTATCCTCGGAGTATGGTTTTGAGAGGAAAATAACTACTAGGTCAGTTTTTTCCAAAGCCAGCCTAATCAGCCTCTCATGCCCACGATTTAGTGGTCTTGCGGCAGAGACTATTCCTGTTACATGTTTTGCATCGACCTTGGCGATTGCGTCGGCTATTTTTTGTTTGGATGCTTTGACATCTTCAAAATCGACTTCATACCTTCCGCTAATAGCGTATTTGCCTAGTCTAGCCAGTGTACTCTGCACTCCTGGATGGGTAGCATCTGAAGTGCCATAGATTTTTTCCACCCTTTTGATAGGGTCTATTTCAAATACCTCTTCCACTTCCAGAAAACCGATAACTTTTTGATTTTCTACCAAATCAACCGTTTCGCCAGCCTTGAGATTTTCCAAAACCTCAGCATTTCGCTTGCCACTTGGTGCCAAAAGAAACGAAAATGGAAAACTTCTACCATTGTAAATATTGGATGCGTCAGCTTTTTTGGCATCTTTTGAATTCATCAGTCCAGTTACTGGAAACAAGATACCCTCTTTGGCAAGAGAGAGCGAAGCTACCGCCTCTTTGTCTATAAATATGGTCTTATTTTTTCTTGTTGATACCATGTTTTTTTCTCTTTTCCCAAAGTGATTTTCTCGATATTCCCAGCTTTTTTGCTAGTTCTATATCTGGATATTTGTCTTGGAACTGCTCCAAAACAGATTTGATATAATCCTCAACAGTCAAAATATCTCCCGAACCAAGCGGAGAATCTGTCTGCTCAATATATAGTGTTTTGTATGGCCACTCATTTTCAGGTATAGACGAATAAACGACACTGTTCGTTTGAGCTATTGCATCTATTAGACTTTGTCTATCTGCTTTTTTTAGTGTATCGAAGTCATGTATATAGTTTATAGTGTTATTGGGGCTGTTTTTTAGTGTCTTGATGTCAGTAAAATTGTCCACTCTAATGGATTTCAAAAGAGAGCCTTTGACCTCAGACAATCTATAGGCATAGGCATCGGCATATTTTCTTGAGTTACATAATATCAACAAAGGAAGCTCGGTTTTTTTTGTAGGCTCTGGAGTTTGGACTTTTGCAAAAATATCTTTTAGAAACTCCCTAGAGATAGCCACCTCTGAGCGAATTTTGTCAAACTCAGCATAGTGCTTTATCTTGTTTATCAGCTCTTCAATCATAAACGGCTTCATCAAATAGTCTTTTGCGCCCGCTTTTAGAGGTGTGGAAACCGTATCGTTGTTGATATACGATACCATCAATATAATGATAGAATTTTTGTAATGCTCGACTACCGACATGAAGTTTTGCCCACTCATCGAAGTAGAAAGCAACACCACATCAAAGCGTTCGTTTTTGATTGCGTCCTTGACAGTCGTAGCTATTTCACATCTACAACCAAAATCTGTAAGCTTCGTAGCTATGCTCTGAGCTAGATATATTTCATTTTCTACTATTAATGTCTTCACTGTTCTTCCTATTACCTAAAGGTCTGCGGAGTTCCGCTAACACTACATGTCCAATCAAAAAATCTAAGATTGGCTACACTTTGGACACACACACCCTCACCCCTACCTACAAAGCCCATTTTTTCAGCTGTTGTGGCTTTGATATTGACTCTATTTTGTGGGAGTGCCAGTAGTTTTGCCATTTTGCTTTTGATTGCCATCTTGTACTCTTCCAGCCTAGGTTTTTGTGCAATAATCGTGCAATCAACATTCACTATCTCAAAACCAAAGCCCCAAATTTTGCTCAAAATACCATGGAGCAACAAGCTTGAGTCGATATTTTTGAAAGCATTGTCACTATCTGGGAAGTGCTCACCAATATCCCCAAGCCCAGTAGCACCAAGCAAGGCATCTATGACAGAGTGTATCAAAACATCACCATCCGAGTGCGCTTTGAAGCCATACTCGCACTCTATCGGCACACCCCCCAGCATCATCTGCTTACCATTTTCAAAAGAGTGAATATCAATACCAAAACCAACAAACCTTTCTGGTGATGGGGCTTCAAGACATTTGAGTTCATCCATATCATCATAGTTGGTCAGCTTTTTGAGCTTGCTTGAGCCTGCTACGAAGCCAACACTTCCACCAGCAGACTTGATAGCAGAGCTGTCATCGGTAAACAGTTCGCCACTGCTAAGTGCAGTTTCTAATACATCTGTTTTTGATAGTTGCGGAGTTTGAATCAGCATTACACTGTTTCTATCTATTGTGTTACCATTATGCACGATTGTATCTGGTGCTTTGATAAATGGAACCACACAATCATACAGGTCTTTTGACTCTAATAGCCTATATACCGTGTCTTCATCGATGCAACAACGAGCCACATCGCTCGTCATCACAAAAGGGGTGTTGACTAGGGCAAGGGCATTTTTGAGAGAATCTTGCCTCTCTTTGCCACCCTCCACGAACTCAAACTCGGCAAATTGTTTCATATAGTGCAACTCATCTTTTGAGCCAACAATGATGATTTTGGCAAATTCAAATCGCTTTGCAAAATTTTGCGCAACGAACAACCATAGAGGTTTGTCTCCGATACGAAGCCACTGTTTTTTG
Source organism: uncultured Campylobacteraceae bacterium (assembly GCA_964577355.1). Classification (GTDB taxonomy): domain Bacteria; phylum Campylobacterota; class Campylobacteria; order Campylobacterales; family UBA6016; genus CAZNYV01. The sequence continues at coordinate 857 of CAZNYV010000026.1, read as the reverse complement.
GTCTGCATACCAAATCTACTCGAGCTACCAGCGGACAAAAGTACTAAAGTAATTTCGGACAAATTCAGCCCTTTTTTTGGATTTTGAAGTTAATATAGCTATTGTACAAATCTAAACTTAATAATGTAACTATTTGTAACAGGAGAAATTTTTTATAGATGATCAGAAGTGAATATTTAAAAACTAGAGCGAACGATAGCGTCCGAACACAGATGCATTACGCCAAAAAAGGCATCATCACAGAAGAGATGAAACATGTAGCCGAGGTCGAGGAGTTGGATGCTGAATTTATCAGAAGTGAGATAGCCAGAGGTAGACTGATAATACCTGCTAATGTCAACCACATAAATCTAACACCGATGGCAATAGGCATTGCAAGCAAATGCAAAATCAATGCAAACATAGGCGCTTCAAGCCTTGCCAGTACAGTGAACGAAGAGATAGAAAAAGTGGATGTCTGCCTCAAATACGGAGCCGACACGATAATGGACCTCTCAACTGGCGGCAATCTGGACGAAATCAGAGCGGGAATCATAGCACATTCCACAGTACCAATCGGAACTGTACCGATGTATCAGATAATGTATGAGCTAGGCGGCGATATCCAAAACCTCTCAATAGACAAGATGCTAGATGTTCTCGAAAAACAAGCCGAACAGGGCGTGAGCTACTTTACGATACACGCTGGTTTTTTGATACGGTTCATGCCAGAAGTAGCAAAGCGAAAAATGGGAATCGTCAGTCGTGGCGGCTCACTGATAGCTAGTTGGATGATCAAAAACCACCAAGAAAATCCATTCTTCACAGCATTTGATAGAATACTTGATATATGTGCAAAACACGATGTATCACTCTCT
>CAZNYV010000025.1:14054-17699 GCA_964577355.1 uncultured Campylobacteraceae bacterium | reverse complement strand
ATACATTTTCTTGAAGTATTGGAACATTCAAAATGGCTCTAAACGGCGAAATCAGAAACTCTGCACCCTCTGGCTTATTTTTCTCGATAAACATAGCTGGTACGCTCGGAGTTCTCTCTGCTTTTATTCCATCATCTTCAAGAGCAAAAACATACCCCGCAATCGTCGGTGTCTCAGCAAAAGTTTTGCCTAGCACAGTATCAAAATCTGGAAGATCCTTATTGTCAAGCCCTAGTCCTTTTAGCACCCTAGCTGGTGAGCTATTATCTGGTTCAGCAAAAACGATGTCCAGCCCAACGACTCCAACCCCCGCAGCATTCATATTTTGCAAAATTTGAGCAAATTTATTTCTAGGCCAAGGCCATTGTCCGAGCTCTTTTAGACTTTTTTCATCTATATCAACAATAACAACTTGCCCTGTTGTGTCTACCTTGCCACGATAGTTGAAGTAAATGTCACGCACCTTATCATCAAGAGATGAGAAGTAAGCAGGCAAGAAAAGGTATGCGCCGCAAAGCATAATACTCATGACAAGCGCAAATAGCAAGTGGAGTTTCAGTTTTTTCATTTTTTGCTCCGTTTTGTGGTATTTGGAAAAGTGTATCAAAATGAATCAAAATTTTGTCTGTTGATGCAACTTTTATACTGTATTTTTTCTACACCAACGATAAAATAGTCTATCACTATCTATGGAAGCTGGCAAAATACCCTGCCCTTCTAGATATTCAGCAAATATTTTGGCACTATAAAACGCAACACTAAAAGCCTTGCTCGTATGTCCTGTAAAAATATAGATATTATCCAGATAGCTTACCTGCTCTGATTTTAGCCTTCTACCATGCCTTACATCTGGATGCAGTTGGATTGTTTTTGCACTGTCAATGATTTTGCCAACTATCGGAAAATGGTCTATACTTGTCGCCCTAAGCCCGCCTTTTACATCCACAATATCACCAATCTCAATATCAACCATCGCCCTTGCCTCGGCTATCAATGTTTTTGAGTTCTCATCGCTGAGAGGCAGTTCAACTGGTGAACGAGTATAAGTAGCTCCGATTGCGACCTTGCCACCATTTGTAGCGGATACAAGAACTTCACCTGAGACATTTGAATCAAGTTTGTTGTGAGTATCAACCACAATCTTCTGCCCCCATAGCCCGACAATCGCTCTTTTGATATATTCTTGCTCAACCAGCTCACTATGCGCTCCAGTAGCTATTATTACAGCTTTAGCCCTCACACTAGCTACACTAAAACCGTCATCCGCTTTTTCTATCATTGAGACTTCTGTATTGCAAAACAGCTCACAGTCAGACACTAGCATCTCACAAAACTCTTTAGGAGGGACAACACCAGAGCTTTTGCACAGATAAGCACCAAATTTGCCAGCCTCAGGAGTCAAAAAATTGAGTTTGTCTTGATGGAGATACTCATGTTCAAATTCAATAAACGGCTCTAGTGCCAGATACTCCTCTGTTGATTTTTCTGTTTTTGGGAGAAGATAAGTACCGCATTGCTTGAAAATATGTGGGAAGTTTGCAGAAAAATACTCGCTCGCAAAGGCAAATGACTTGTCTGCAAATGTCTTGAGATTGGAGGGCTTACCCATAGTTGGATTGATGAAAGCTCCAGCCGCACCGCTAGCACCGCTACATATATCACTGGACTCTACAACTGCGACTTTGTGCCCAGCTTTGGACAAGAAATAAGCGATAGAGCAGCCAGCAACACCTCCGCCGACTACTACAAAATCAAACACTAAAAGGCAACTTCTTTGATGTCGGCTATCTGCTTGAATGCCGTATATATAGAGCCTACTAGGTTTTTACGATTCTCTCTGATTCGCTCATCATCTGCGTTAACCATACAGTTATCAAAGAAGCCATCAAGCTCATTTTTGAGACCAAAGAGCGCATTTAGAGTATCAAAATACGAACCAGAAGTGTTTATACTGACAAATTTTTCGAATAGGGCTTTTTCAAAATCATTCTCAAAATGCTCAGGCTTGACACTAGCGGCAAAAATAGCCTCTTCGCCTTTTGAAATGTTTGCAACTCGCTTGAAAGTTGAGAAGTTTTCTTTGAAACCATCTCGCTTTGAGACCACCTCCAGTGCTTCTATCTTCTCTGCTAGTGCCAAAATATCTCTCTCACCACTATCAATGACAGCTTTTAGTATGCTTGGATTTACCTCGCTAAACAGCTGGCACACACGGTCAAGCATAAACTCCTCAACCTTTGCTGTATCAAACGGTTTGTAGAGATTTGCAAACTCTGCTACGACTGTTTTGATATTGAAAGGCAAATTAAACTCCAACACCACTCGCACTATTCCAAAAGCTGCTCGACGAAGCGCAAACGGGTCTTTTGAACCAGATGGAATCATGCCGAGACTAAACAACGCCATCACACTATCAAGCTTGCTAGATATGGCGCACACTGCACTAAAAATTGATTTTGGCAGTTGACTATCTTCACCTTTTGGCAAATAGTGTTCCTCTATCGCAGACGCTATCTCTTCTGAGTAGCCATCATTTTTGGCGTAATATCTACCCATCACACCTTGCAACTCGCCAAACTCACCAACAGCCTCCGTGACCAAATCTGCTTTTGAGAGATGCATAGCTGTTTTGATGTCTTCTAGGTTTTTGATACCCCATTTTTGACCCAAAACAACTGCAATGTCACCCTCTCGCATGCTTTTGTCAAACACACTTCCAAGCCCATTGACAAAAATCAGATTTTTGAGCGCTTCAGGCGATAGCCTTCTTGAGCGGTCGTTTTGCCAGAAAAATAGCGCGTCAGAGAGCCTAGCTTTTAGTACCCTTTCGTTACCCTTGATGATATTTGAAAACTCATTCCCAACTGCGTTTGACACAACCACAAAATGGTTAGCCAATTTGCCACCAGAAAATACTGGGAAGTATCTTTGATTTTCCCTCATTGAAGTGATAATAATCTCTGGAGCTACCTCCAAAAATCTAGTCTCAAAACTACCAAGCAGTGCTGTTGGATTCTCCGTAATAGCTACAACCTCAGCCAACAAGTCAGCATCGATTTCTACTGACAGATTGCTATCATGCTCGATTTGAGAAATACTACCTAGGACTATTTTTTTTCGCACCATTTGGTCTATTTCTACACCTGCCGCTCTAACCTTCTCAAAATAGACTCCCGTGTTAGCTATCTGTATCGGCTCAAAAGAGTGTTGCCTATGACCAAAAGTAACACTATCAGACTTGACGCCAAAGACCTCCGCGTCAAGCATAGCATCTCCGTGCAAAGCAAGTAGCCATCTGACAGGCCTGATAAAACCATCGCTTCTACTAGCCCAAAGCATTGTTTTGCCAAAAACAAGTGATTTCAAAAATTCATCTATTATCTCAGAAACAACTGATTTAAGCTCATTTCCAACTTTGGTTTTGTTCGCATACAAACACTCTTTGCCATCTTTTTGAGCAGTCTTGATGTCATCAGCATTCAAGCCATTTTTTGCCAAAAAACTTTCGTATGCTTTCGTAGGCTCTCCATCTTTGTACGCCACAGCAAGCGGTGGTCCGAAATATTCAACCTCTTCGTCATTGCCGCAACTAGGCATGGATTGGACAAAAAATACAAATCTTCTAGGTGTATAATAAAATTCAAA
>CAZNYV010000025.1:7229-14041 GCA_964577355.1 uncultured Campylobacteraceae bacterium | reverse complement strand
CCTTTTGACTTCAAACAGGTTTCAAATTTCGTTGGTATGTTTGGTAGTTCTCTCAGGAGTGGAATAGCTGGCAGCTCTTCAAATCCAATCTCAATCAGCAGGGGTTTTATCATACAGGTGCCTTTGGCGTAAAATATTGTAGGCATTTTAGCCAAAGGTTGTTTATGGGTGCTAAGAGAGCCTTTAGCAGTAGTTTGCGACCATACTGTTTTTTAGAGACGAAGCACACTCTTTGCCAGCCAATTTCTCAGCCAAATAAAGCCCAAAACATATCGCCGTGCCAGGTCCTCTCGAGGTGATTATATTTCTGCTTTCGACGACTGATTTGTCTATGAAGCTCGATGATTTGATTTCATCTTCGACGCCTGGATAGCATGTGTATTGCTCGCTCAAGACACCAGCCCTGTCAAGTGCCAATGGTGCAGCACAAATCGCAGCTACTATTTTGTTTTTTGAATCAAACTGCCTGATTAGCTCTTGAGCTTTTGCATTTTCGCAAAGCACTCTCGTACCAGCACCTCCGCCAGGAAGTATTATTGCATCAAAATCAGCTTCGTTGATTTGTGAGATTTGACAGTCTACACCTACGCGAACGCCATGTGCACCCTCTGCACTATCTGCACCTACGCCTGCTATCACGACTTCGACGCCAGCTCGCCTCAATACATCTATAATGGCTACAGCCTCTATTTCCTCAAAACCATTTGCCAATAAAACAACTGCTCTCTTACTCACTCTACACTCCTCGCTTGACATATAATTGCAATTTTATCTGCCGATTGGTTGTTTCGAGGAAGGTGGTAACTAAACTTTTTACAAACTCTAATTTTAGCCCCACAGCACCAATATCATCCACTTTAATCGATAAAGTTAAAAGAATTTCTTTACTTTATTTACATTTTTGATACTTCTTACAACCTTATTTATTCTTCTCTTAATAGGATTGGAATCGTACACATCCTCATTCCTGAAATCTTTTGCTTCATCATCTATTCCGTTATTAAAAACTTCTTTAGATAACAAATTTGACTTAGTGCGATTTATTTTAAATGCAACTATAGATTCAAATACCTCTATAGACAAAACTCTTTTATCTGATTTTTTTGCATTGGGAAATTTGCCAGATCTGGAGTTTATTTTATCAATAAAGGATTTTACATATTCTACGAAAGAATATTTTTTAGGACCAAATCTTTTCATGTACGAAGTATGGGTATCTTCAACTACCAGCATACCATTGTCCCTTATGTTATCCAGCATCATCTCAGTGGTTATTATTTGATGTTCAAATCGATGTCCACCATCATCCAAAAGTATATCAACCATGCCAACATTATTTTTAAAATCTTCCCAAAAGTTCTCGTCCGACTGACTCCCTATATATATTTCAAAACCATCTTTTTCCCATTTTTTTGCATTTGGATTGAAGTCAATGCCTATGATTCTTGCATCAGGTCCAAAGAATTCTCTCCACATAAATAGGGAGCCTCCACCTAAAATTCCAATTTCAACAAAAGTTATATTTTTACCACGATACTTTTCAAAAAGCTCATCATATACATCAAAATAAGTGCTATGCTTAATGCTCCTGTATGGCGAATTCATAAAACATTTATAACTATCTTTCATTTTCTATCCTCAATGTTTTTTTCATTATATCATTTTTAACCTCCATTGTATTTTTAGGCATTACTAAAAAATTAGACGACTGCTTGCTGTGCTAGTTACAACTTTAGGTACCAAATTTGCTTGTTCTATAATACTTAAATCCAAAGAGGATGAGCAATGATATCAAGCACTCAGGTAGACTACACAACATACAGAAGCGCAGTTGATGCAAGCAATAAATCCACCTACGGCAGATCCAAAGCCTATGACGCTACTGGAGGGAGTGAATTTAGCTTCAAATCCTTGACCGAAGACGCACTCTCTATCGAGTCTATCTCCCTCAGCGTTGCTGATAATAGTAGCTTTGCGGTGGACAAGGATGGTTTCTTTGGAGTGGATTTCAACAAAGCCGCAGGCATTCCAGACAATATCAAGATTCACAAGACAATGCTGCTTCAAGCAGAGGCTTTCGCCGAGGTTGAAGGAGAAAAATTAGACCCTGTAAGCGTCATAACGAGGATGTGGAATCTGTTCAAAACAATCACAAGCGACACGCTAGACCCAGAGGGCACTGGCTATATGACGCAACAAGAAACAGCTGCAATGCCAAAATCCTACATATCCAAAGGCGGCATTATGGACGGCATCGTCAGTGTGCAAAAAGATATGGATGAGTACGATGCCGCCGTTAGGCTAGCTGGTGATGTTGCCAATGTTTCCGACTATTCCCTAGATATTGGGCTGAGGGGTTTTATGGCTTTTGATGGTGTAGCTCCGATGGATGGTAATGGTGAAACAGCCTTTTATGGTAGCAGGGGAGTGTTCAACGACTACGCTGGAACAGCATACGAGAAAAATCAAACTGATGACAAGCTGGCAGTCGGAGAGCTTTTTGGTGCATTTTTTTTCAAAAGAGTCGATGAAGAGACGGCGGAATATGTGATGGAGAAAAAAGATAGCGATCCGCGTCTAGGGCGCTCTGCGCAAGCCACCAAGGCATATTATGATTATCTATCAAGCGGTCAAGATATGAAAACCTATCTGACAAGTACAAAAGGCAAAGACTATATGGACGAGCCAACCAAAAGGATGACCACTCTACCTGATGGTACAGTAGACCCTGAGCTTGCGGATATGTTTTTTACTGAGCTGGACAAGGAGCAAAAGGCTCTGCGCACAGAATATAAAGCCAACAACTATCCTGAATTGGAACCAAAAAAAGATAGCAATGCAGATAAGCAAGAGATAAAAACCAGTTCAACAAACATTCTGCTTGATGCTCCAACTCAAACGGTAGTAAATTCCAAAACATCCGCACCAACCCTAGGTACTGTATTGCAAATCGCTACCAAACAATCTACAAAAATAAGCGCTTAGAAGATAGACTCATAATAAAATCACACTTGGCGTGCTATAATTAGACCTATGGAAAGAAATAGACAGGAACGGGGGTGGGTGATATGAATCAAACTATACAACTAGACAAAATGTTTGAGATGCAAAATGCACTCAACATACATACAAACGGTGAGTTTTGGGCTACAAACCATGTAAATGAAAAAACAAAAAAAACAATCAACTGGAGAAGAGCTATTTGGCTGGAGCTTGCGGAGTTTGTGGATAGCTTTGATTGGAAGCATTGGAAGCACGGCAAAAATGACCTAGATAATGCCAAAACAGAGCTTGTTGATATATGGCACTTCCTTCTATCGGCTACACTTTCTGAGCAAGCAAAAAGCGACATGCTAGCAATCAAAAAGAGTATCATAGAGTCGACATCGACGCAGTACAACGAGACTTCAAATACACTCGAGATGGCAGAGGCGTTGGTTGAGACAATACTGAACAAAGCAAAACCGCTTCACGAAAAATCATCTATCGATGACTACTCTGCATATGCTATATTTTTCAACCTATGCTCAGCTATCAAACTCGATTTTGACGAGCTCTACCAGAGATATATTGTAAAAAATGTATTAAATGAATTTCGACAAAACAACGGATACAACGACGGAAGCTATATCAAAATCTGGGATGGCAAAGAGGACAATGTCGTGGCGTTAGAACTGGCATCTAAGCTTTCTAGCAAACTAGATAAAGTCTCGCTAATTCAAGAGTTGGAAAATTTTTATGGAGAGCTCAAAAAATAACATGCAAAAAATCAGATTTCCAGCCGAGTGGGAAGACCAAGAGTTCGTCCAGCTCACTTGGCCTCACAAGAACAGCGACTGGAGACCTTTTCTAAAACTCGTCGAGAGCACTTTTGTTGATATTGCCAACGAAATATCCAAACGCCAAAAGCTACTCATCGTCTGCCAAAACCCAAAGCACCTCAAAGCCAAGCTGTCCAAGATGGGACTGCGCATATCAAATATAACATTTGCGCAAATTGACTCAAATGACACATGGGCTAGAGACCATGGTGGTGTTACGGTTTATGAGGATGGAAAAGCAAAAATCATCAACTTTGTCTTCAATGGCTGGGGTATGAAGTTTGCCGCCGACAAGGATAATCTAATCACAAAAACACTGCATGGCGGTGGTTTTTTCGGTGAAACAAAACTAATCACAACAGGAATGGTTTTTGAGGGCGGTGGCATAGAATCAGACGGCAATGGCACACTTATGACTACAGCTGAATGCCTACTCTCACCAAATCGCAATCCGTCTATGAGCAAGCTTGCTATAGAAAAGGAGTTGTCAAAGCTTCTGGGTGCAAAAAAAATCCTTTGGCTACAAAACGGCTATCTAGCAGGAGATGATACTGATAGCCACATAGATACACTTGCGAGGCTCTGTCCAAACAATACCATACTTTATCAATCATGCGACGACAAGAGTGATGAGCATTACGACGCTTTGACAAAAATGCGAATCGAACTAGAGTCTTTCGGTAACGCTGATGGTGAGAAATACAGACTACTTGCGCTACCTTGGCCGAGTGCAAATTATGCAAAAGATAGACACAGACTGCCCGCAACATACGCCAACTATTTGGTCATAAACGGTGCTGTTTTAGTACCGACTTACAAAGACAACAACGACTCAAAAGCACTAAAAATCATCAAGCAAGCATTTCCAGGGAGGGAGATTGTTGGTATAGACTGCAGTGTGCTTATAGAACAACACGGCTCGCTGCATTGTGTCACGATGCAATATCCAAAAGGTGTAAAATGAACAAACAAACTCTAAAAGTAGCTCTTATCCAACAAACATGTAGTAGCGATAGAGCACAAACCGTAGCAAAAACGATGCAGATGATACGGGAGGCGGCAGAAAAAGGTGCAGAGCTTATTTGTTTGCAAGAACTTCATACCGGTATATACTTCTGCCAAGCTGAGGATGTCAACCTTTTCGACCTAGCCGAGAGCATTCCTGGTCCATCCACGGATGAGTTTGGAGCACTAGCGCTAGAGCTTGGTGTTGTCATCGTATTGTCTCTGTTTGAGCGCCGTTCCGCTGGACTTTATCACAATACAGCCGTTGTTATCGAGAAAGATGGAACAATCGCTGGCATGTATCGAAAAATGCATATTCCTGACGACCCTGCATTTTATGAAAAATTTTATTTCACGCCAGGTGATCTTGGTTTTGAGCCGATAAGCACAAGCGTAGGCACACTTGGCGTGCTAGTATGTTGGGATCAATGGTACCCAGAAGCAGCCAGACTGATGGCGATGAACGGGGCAGATATTCTGATATATCCGACAGCTATCGGATACAATCCAGATGATGAAGCAGATGAGCAAAATCGCCAAAGAAACGCTTGGATAATCTCTCAACGAGCCCATGCAGTAGCAAATGGACTGCCAGTTATCAGTATCAATCGAACTGGTTTTGAGAGTGATTTCGCAGGAGTTGGCGCAGGTATAGATTTTTGGGGCAATAGCTTTATGGCTGGCCCTCAAGGGGAATTTTTATACGAAGCCTCTAACGACAAAGAAGAAGTAATAGTCGTCGAAATAGATATGAAACGAAGCGAAAATGTACGAAGGTGGTGGCCATTCTTCCGAGATAGACGAATAGATGCTTACGACGCTCTAACCAAACGATGGGGAAAATAACTGAACTCTGAAAATAGATTCACTAGATGCGAAATGCTGTTTGGTGATGATATTGACAAAATAAAATCGCTCAAAATCCTAATAGTAGGTGTCGGCGGTGTAGGGGCGCACTGTTTGGATGCGCTTTACAGAACAGGTGTTAGCGATATAACCATAGTTGATTTTGATAGCTATGACACAACCAACCAAAACCGTCAAATAGGCTCCGACGCACAAGGGCGACAAAAGGTCGAAGTCCTGCGCAATATGTATCAAGGTGTCACTGGAATAGATGAAAAAATCACGGTAGCATGGGTAGAAAATTTTGATTTTGAGCCGTATGATTTTGTCGTAGATGCGATAGATGATGTGGCTCCAAAATGCGCACTTATCGCCAAAACATACCGCAAGCTAATATCATCCATGGGCTCTGCAAAACGAATAGATTCTACAAAAGTGGAAATTACAAAACTATCCAAAACATTCAATGACCCGCTGGCAAAAAAAGTCCGTGAGGAGCTCAAAAAGCTACACTTCTCAAAAGATGTAAGCGTCATATTTTCCTCAGAACTACCCATCACCAAAACAAAGGGCTCATTCATAGGCGTAACGGGTGCTTTTGGACTAGCGTGCGCAAGCTATATTATCCAAAAAACTCTCGTCAAGAAGGCTTCAAAAACAAAAAAAATCTACTCGAAAATCCTCTTAACCCTACCAACTTCACCACTCATCAATCGGACTTTGATTCCGTGTGGATGAGATGGATAATTTGTCAAAATATCTTTGACAATACCTGTGGTTAGCTTTGCTGTGCTCTTGTCTTCTTTTAGTACAATTTCTACTTTTATCCCAGCTTTGACATCACTCCTCTTACCGCCGTCCATCTCTAGCACCACCTCTGCCTTCTCGTCTAGCGCCACTTCTATGTTGCGGAGCGCCACTATTTGAGGTGCCCTTGTTGCCACCTGCCGTATTACCGCCGCGACCGCCATTTCTGTTTCCGCCCCTGCCCTGTACTATCGGTTCCGCTTTGATAGATGGGTCAGGCTCAAACCCCTCCACGCTACTCTTGTCTAGCTCTTTTTTTATCAGTTTTTCTATATTTCGCAGGTACTCGGCTTCATAAATACAGACAAGAGATATAGCCTCACCCTCGCATCC
>CAZNYV010000025.1:0-7180 GCA_964577355.1 uncultured Campylobacteraceae bacterium | reverse complement strand
GCACATAGTCTTCGGCGATATTTGGTAGCTCAAAGTTTATCACATGCGGCAGGGCATCTATATCTATACCTCTAGCAGCTATATCTGTCGCCACAAGTACCCTCACGGTGCCTTTTTTGAAATCATCAAGTGCCTTTGTTCTAGCACTCTGGCTTTTGTTTCCATGTATGGCAGCGGAGGAAATATTGCATTTTCCAAGATATTCACTCAGCTTGTTTGCTCCATGTTTTGTTCTAGTAAAGACAAGCACTTGTTCCCATCTGTTTTTGTCTATCAGATGGCTCAAGAGATGACTTTTTCGCTTTTGGTCAACCAAATAAACGCTCTGCTTGACCAATTCACTAGCTGTATTTCGTCTAGCTACCTCGATTTCAGCTGGATTTTTGAGAAGTGTATTTGCTAGGGTTTTTATCTCATCAGAATAAGTAGCCGAAAAAAGTAGGTTTTGTCTTCGTTTTGGCAACAGTTCTATCACACGACGAATATCACGAATAAAACCCATATCCAGCATTCTATCGGCTTCATCCAGAACAAAAATATCTACAGCACCAAGGTCAACAGTGCCCTGTCCAACATGGTCAAGTAGCCTACCAGGTGTCGCTATCAAAATATCAAGCCCTGCTTTTATTGCGGATATTTGTGGGTTAATGCCGACCCCGCCAAAAACAACTGCGCTTTTCAGCGATAGATATTTGCCATATGTCTTGACACTCTCAGCCACTTGAGCAGCAAGCTCCCGCGTCGGAGTCAGGATAAGCGCCCTGATGCGCCTTTTTGGTTTTGCGGCTGGATACGAGTTGAGTATTTGTAGGAGTGGTAGTGTAAAACCAGCCGTCTTGCCAGTGCCAGTTTGCGCGCCAGCCAATATATCACGACCATCCAATATCACAGGTATGGCTTGGGCTTGGACTGGTGTTGGTGTTTCATAGCCTTGGTCAGTGATTGCTCTTAGCAACTCTGGAGCTAATTTTAAATCTGAAAAATGCATATTTTGTCTTCCTTAGGATAGTTATAAATTGTAATGGTTTATTTTCCTCTACGACTTTTGGTAGTAGATTTTGGTGCTCTAGTTGTCGATGTTTTGGTCGCTTCCGCTCTCGGTCTTCTTTGCGTATCGTCTTTTTTTTGTTTGTTCCCAAAAGCGCCTGGTGTTTTCTTCTTCGGTTCACCTTTTTTTGCCGCTGCACTCTTGTTGCCACTTTTCTTTTTTACCTCGGGGACAAACGCTGGTTCATAGCCCTCAAAAATGACTTTTGGGATAGTTTTTCCTAGTAGTTCCTCGATTTTTTTGAATGAATGCGTCTCGGCACTTGACAGAAGTGTTATTGCTTCGCCATTTTGTCCAGCCCGTCCAGTCCGCCCGATACGGTGTACATAGTCTGTCGGGATATGAGGCACATCATAATTAACGACAAATGGCAGATTGTCAATATCCAATCCACGAGCCGCCAAATCCGTTGCCACCAACACTCTGACCTTGCCCTCTTTGAAATCTACGAGCGCCCTACCTCTAGCACCATGTGTCTTGTCGCTGTGGATAGATACGCTTTTGAGCCCACGGCTTTCGAAGTCATTTGCAACCTCCTCAGCCCCAGCCTTGGTTCTGCAGAAAATAAGCACTTGTTTCCAGTTTCTCGAACCTATCATAAATGACAAAAGTTCGCTTTTTTGCTCTTTGTCTACACTGTAAGCAACCTGCTTGATATTATCAGTTACGCTTGCATAACTTGCCACTTGAACGAGTTGCGGTTTTTTGAGTATCGATTCAGAGAGTCTCTTGACTGAGCCTGAAAGCGTGGCAGAAAAAAGCATTGTCTGTTTTCTAGCGGGGAGCAGTGTCAATATCTTTTCAATATCTCTAATAAAACCCATATCCAGCATACTATCAGCTTCATCAAGTACCAAATACTCTACTTTTGAGAGGTTTACACCTTTTAGCTTGACATGATCCAGTAGTCTCCCTGGTGTTGCAACTATCATATCTACTCCAGCTGCAAGCTTTTTTGTCTGCGGTGCGATGTTTGCCCCGCCATAGATAGCAGCAATTTTAACTGGCAAATCTTTTCCATAAGCCTCAATATTTTTGCCTATCTGCATCACAAGCTCTCGTGATGGAGCCAAAATCAGAGCTTTTGGATAGTGCGACTCTTCTTGCTTTGGGCTTAACAGCTGTAGTATCGGCAGGGCAAAGGCTGCCGTCTTGCCCGTTCCCGTCTGTGCTGCAGCCAAAATATCTCTACCCTTTAGAGCAAGAGGAATCACCTCGGCTTGTATCGGTGTTGGAGTCTGATAGCCTTTTTCTTTGAGATTCAGCTGAATCTGAGGCAAGAGGTTTAGTGTTGAAAATGACATTTGATTTTCCTATTATTGGACTTTTGAAGTCTTTTGTATTCTATCTGCTTTTAGTGGGTTTGTTGTGAAAGCAGCCATTTGTGAGGTTGTGTACTTAACTAGGGAGCTCTTAAATATTAGAATTCCACTAATCTTATATTCTGAATTATAACTGAATCAATCTAATTTGCTTTATAAACTACGATAACAGTAGCTAGATTGATATATAAAGTCAGTCCCAAGAGTTATAATGGTCAAAAAGCAGTCTAGATAGGAAGTGAACAGGCATAAAAAAAGGCGAAGTCCGAAGACCTCACCTTTACAAGGGTAGCCAACTAAAACTTATTTAGTTGCGTTTTTTTCAGCTTTAGCTTTTTTTGCTTTAGCTGGTTTTTCAGCTTTTTTTTCTGATTTGTTAGCATCAGCAGCAGCAAATGCAAAAGAAGTAAGACCAAGAACTACAAGAGCAGCAAGAACTTTTTTCATTGTGAAATCCTTAATTAAAATTATACCCTTTTGGAGTATTGGCAGAATTGTATATAAGATTAGTGAATATAGTGTGAATACAAAAGTATGAATTACAATATTTCTACATTCCGAGACACTCCTAATATTAATATTGTAAATTTTTCTCAAAATCCTCTTTACAAAGCCACAAAAAAGGACTAGAATATCACTATAAATATCCTAGGAAGGATTTAATATGAAAGTAACAAACAGCACAACCGCTACCCAATACGCCGACAATGCAAAGGCTATGTACGAAAAGACTTTGCAGCAGATAGCGTCAAGTCTACAGATTAGCTCTACAGATGGTGCGAGCCAATCAATATACGACAGCCTGCAAGTTCAGTCAGCCACTACCATGCAAGGCGTCAACAATGCGAATGACGGGATTGCTTATCTTCAGATTGCAAATGGCACAACACAAACTCTGAGCAGTGGCGCTGACCAGTTAAATGTACTATCTACAGCATACAATAATGGCGCTCTCAATTCTCAAGACAAAGAGATTATACAACAGCAAGCAGACACAATCAAACAGTCGATGAGCAATGCTGTTCAAGGGGCTTCATTCAATGGCAAGAATGTTTTCAGTGGTGATGCTTCGTTTTTCACTGGAAGTGGAGTTCAATCTTTTTCAATTTCAGCGCCAGACATCAAAAGTTTAGATGTAACAAACCAAGACAGCATACAGGCATTTCAAAAACAGTTGTCATCTGTACAATCAACTATTGGCTCAACTATAAATCAGTTCCAAGCCAGTATCAATACAAATTTAAATACCGTGCTGACATCTAGCTCAGCTGCCTCTCAAATAGGGGATACTGATTTTGCACAGTCAATGAACGATTTGAACCTGAGTAGGTTAAAAATGAATACTTCTATGTTTGCACAGGCGCAATCAAATAAAATATCGGCAAACAAAGTCGCTTCGCTTTTGGCTTGATAAACTAAAAATGTATTTGGGAAGTTTCTATTAAGTAGTGGAGGCGGCACCCGGATTTGAACCGGGGATCAAGGCTTTGCAGGCCCATGCCTTACCGCTTGGCTATACCGCCATCTCGTCAACAAGTGCAGTTGGATGGAGACTCAAAACTAACACTTTGCGATTTTGATGAACGGGATTCTATCTTGATTTTCCTTAACAAAAGCAACTGAGAACAATCCCTAAACTAACTAGGATTCCGAAATTTCCGCATTCTTTTGTTATAATTCGACAATTTTGTACACTTCCAAGGAGCCTTTCTAATGCAAATCAAACTTTCGAATCGTATTACAGTATTGCAAGAATCAATCACAATAGCAATCTCAACACTAGCCAAAAGACTCAAAGACGAAGGCAAGGATGTCCTCAATTTCGGCGCAGGCGAGCCTGATTTTGACACACCACAATTGATAAAAGACGAGGCAAAAAAGGCACTTGATGCTGGTTTCACCAAATATACTGCAGTTGAAGGTATAGCGCCACTACTCCAAGCTATTGCCGACAAACTCCAAAGAGAAAATGGACTCAAATACTCACCAAAAGATATTATCACATCAAACGGAGCAAAGCAGTCACTCTTCAATCTGTTTGCCGCAGTTATTGACGATGGCGACGAGGTTATCATCCCTGCTCCATACTGGGTGACATATCCAGAACTAACAAGACTAAACGGCGGTGTGGTCGTAGAGCCAAAAACTGACGAGAGCACAGGATTTAAACTAACTGCAAGTGAACTCAAAAAACTAATCACTCCAAAAACAAAAATGATAGTATTGACAAGTCCGTCAAATCCGACAGGTTCAGTTTATAGCAAAGAGGAGCTAGAGGCAATTGCAGAAGTATTAAAAGGCACAAACATCATCGTTGCAAGCGATGAAATGTACGAAAAACTACTATATGATGGCAAAAAATTTACCTCCTGTGCCGCGATTAGCGAAGATATGTACAATAGAACCGTTACAATAAATGGTCTGAGCAAATCCGTCGCCATGACAGGATGGAGATTTGGCTATCTAGCTAGTCCAGATAAGGCTCTCATAAAAGCGATGAACAACCTGCAATCTCAAAGCACATCAAACATCAACTCAATCACACAAAAAGCTGCTATAGTAGGGCTAAATGGCTCTGTTGATGCAGAAGTGGAAGCGATGAGAGTAGAATTCGAAAAAAGACGAAATCTAGCAGCCGACCAGTTCAATGCGATAGATGGGCTATCAGTACTCAAACCAGATGGCGCCTTTTACCTATTCGTCAATTGTTCAGCTGTCGAAACAGACTCTATGAAGTTTTGTCGCGAGCTTTTGGAAGCTGAGGGTGTAGCCGTAGTTCCTGGAAGCGGATTCGGTGTTGACGGATACTTTAGATTTTCATTTGCGACAGACGAAGCCACAATACAAGCCGGCATTGCCAGAATAGCTAAGTTTGTGAAATCAAAATAAATCTAATCTCAAACAAATCTAAGAGAATCAGACAGGTTACTCTTAGATTCTCTTACTAAACTCCAAACCTAATATAACTCCAAGCCATCTCTACAAAGATTTCGCCATGCACTCTCGTTTTTGAGCCCCACACACTCATTTAGAAGCTTTTTGGCAGTATCTTTTTTGCCTTGTTTTTGCCACAACACAGACGCGTTGTAGAGCTGTCTAGCTTTGTCATTTGGATTTAACTTTTTGTCCCTCAAGCTAGCAAGTGCTAGGAGTGCGCTATTTGTGTCTCCATTTTTGCCGAGCAGGTCAGAATATGTGAACTCCAGCCAAGGTGTGTCAGTATAGACTTTTAGCTTATTTTGTAGTTCATACATTTTTTTGGAGTAGCTAAGAGCGGTTAGATTGTCACCTTTTCTCATGCCATATTTAATCATTTCCTTATAAACAAACAAGCTCTCTGGCATATTTGGATACAAGGATTCTACGATGCCAACAGCCTCCACCATTGCATTTATATTTTGAATCGAAACAGCTGACGCAAACATATCAAAGGCAACCATATTGTATTGCGGCTGTTTCATGGTTTTTGCCAAGGTCAAAATATCACGAGAAAGTGCAATTACATTTTTATGGTCAAGCATCCTTGCATACGCTTTTTGGCTCTTTGCCATCCAATACAACCTACTATTTGTGTCCCTGTCAGATAGATGTTTTGCAGCAACATCTCTAGCTTTTTCATATTCCGAAGTTTTTAGCAAACATCCAAAAATATCTGGGTCATACTCTGCACCAAGCACAACATTATTAGATTTGATATTTGCCAAAGCTTCAACACAATCGCCTTTTTTGAGTTGCGATGTTGCCCTTGCATATTCGCATTTAGAGAGCATTGCCCTTGTATTGGAAGCAAACTCAGGCGGTAGCTTGAGAATATCTGGCTTTATGGCAAGCAAATCATCACATCTATTTTGGGCGAACAAAACCTCAGCTTTTTTGGAGAGTGCTTTTTTTGCTATTGGATCATTTGGATATCTTTTGATTACTTCATCATAATCTTTTATCTTTGCGTTGTCACTTTTTGCATCAATCGCGCCAAAATTGAGCTTGTCAAGTCTGGCTTGAATCTCTGATGCTTTTTTACCATTTGGGAACTCCGACAAATATCTAGCATAGAAGCCTTTTGCGCCAGAAACATCACCAACATTCTCAGCATATCCACCTATCAAAGATAACATATCTTCATAATCATCATCTTTGCTTGTGCTATTTTTTAGTAGCAAATTGGCTATCTCATATGCACCTTGATGAGCTTTTAACTTCGATAGATTTTCCGCCATTTGAAAAGCTTTTCCTTTGTTTTTGAGCAGATAATCAGGGTTACCGTTGAGGATTTTTTCAGCATATAGTGCCGCATTTGCGCCATCTTTTAGCATCAAAAAGCTATCAGCGAGCTTGAATGCAGCAGTTGAAGCTGTTTTGACATCTTGAGTCTTGAATAGGGCTCTTTTGTACAAATCAGCCGCAGTTCTAGGCTTGGCAGATTTGATAGCATCACCCAAATCAATCATCGCCTGCTTGGATATTTCTAGCGCCTCATAATCATTTATCACTCTATCATAATAGTATGAAGCATTGTTAAAATCTTGCGCTTTGGCATAGGCATTTGCCATTACAAGGAGAACATCAGCCGTTTTTTCATCAGTTGGATAGTTTTGCAGCCAAGCCTTGCCTCTAGCAACTACATCGTTTACGGCACCGCCACTACTAGTAGCAAGAGCAGCCTTCATGCGAAACAGTTCATATTCTGACAAAAAAATAGAATTTGGAAATGTTTTCAATATTCTGTCAATACTCAACACGGCCTGTTTGTAATCACCTTTTTCCATCATTTTTTTGACAATCTGTATAACATAAAGGAAATGATACGATG
>CAZNYV010000024.1:0-18241 GCA_964577355.1 uncultured Campylobacteraceae bacterium | reverse complement strand
CTCTTTGATAAAAGGCAATGCGTCTAGTAGCGTTTTGACTGTTTGTATTTTTTTTTGTGACATTTTTATTCCTCTGTTATATTTTTTGCAATATTTTCGACCTCGACCAAAAACCTCTCCACTAGCTGGTTTTCGGGGAGTCTTGCCACGATTTCACCCTTGACCATGACGAGTCCATCGCCTTTGCCATAGGCTATCGCGACATCGGCGTGCTTGGCTTCACCTAGAGCGTTTACGGCGCATCCCATGACGGAGATGTTCAGGGGCGTTTTGATGTGTTTTGTCGCGCGCTCCACCTCTTCGACTGCTTTTACGAGGTCGGCTTCTATCCGTCCGCAGGTAGGGCATGAGATGATATTTACACCGTCTTTTATCGCGCCGACGCTCTTGAGAATCGCCCTGCCCACCTCTATCTCTCGCTCCAACTCACCCGTGATGGATACTCTCATCGTATCGCCTATGCCGTCAAGTAGCAATGCTCCTAGCGCGGCGGAGCTTTTGACCGTCGAGCCAAAAAATGTCCCAGCCTCGGTCACACCGATATGAAACGGATACTCGTTCATGGGAGCTAGCATCCGATAAGCCTCCACCGTACGGACGACATCGCTTGCCTTGAGTGACACTTTGATGTCGGTAAAATCTAGGTCTTCTAGGTACTTGATATTATAAAGCGCGGATTCCACCATACCCTTTGCTGTCGCGCCGTATTTTTGGTCGAACTCTTTTTCTAGGCTTCCCGCATTGACCCCGATTCTTATCGGCAAGCCTCTCTCTTTGCACGATTTGACCACTTCTGCCACGCGCGATTTTTCCCCGATATTTCCTGGGTTGATACGGATACAATCAACCGACTCCGCCGCGATAAGTGCCAATCGGTAGTTGAAATGAATATCTGCCACCAATGGGAGCTTGATTTGAGCCTTGATTTGCTTTAGTGCTTTGGCGCTTTCTTCGTCTGGCACAGCTACTCGCACAATATCACACCCCGCGAAGTGCAGTCGGTTTATTTGGGCTACTGTAGCTTCGATATCTGCTGTCTTGGAGAATGTCATCGATTGCACGGAGATTTTGGCATCTCCTCCGACAAACACATTGCCAACTTTTATCTGTTTTGTTTTTCTTCTTTTTATCATCTATCTCATCGATTTTATTAGTATTGACGAATGATTTTACCCTGTAGTTGATAAAGCTTTTTGTGGTATAGTTTACGCAGGTCATGACATCGTATGCAATCATTGTTTTATGCTTGCTATAGGTGTTTATTTTTTGATGTTTGGATAGATTTTTCAGATGAAGCCAATAAAGTACAAACAATTAGTTCTTGCGACACTATTCGGAGCCATTGTGGCAAGTATAGTAGTGGCTATTGTGGCACGATTTTATATAGTAGAAAACAGTGTCGACGCAATAACAAAAGAACAATCCAAAAAAATGGGGCAGCTCGCATTTGAACTGGCTTATGCTGGGATGGAAAAAGGCTGGAGCAAGGCTGATTTTGAGAAATTGGCTCACAAAGTATCCATCATAGAGCCTGGACTTGACATACATATACACCGAAACGACCGACTATCAGAGATGTTTGGCGAAACCGATGATGACAAAAGACATCGCAAAAATGACCCGCTTGTCATAAAAGCAATGCTCGGAAACGAAACCATGATAAAGTCAGAAGATGGCTTGCAGATTCGATATTTATACCCCGTAACTGCGACTAAAGCTTGCTTGAAATGCCACACAAATGTATCCGAAGGCTATACAAACGGCGTAATAGATATTTTATATGACAACTCCACATTAAAAAGTTCATTTTCAACAGCACTAGCATATATAGTGCTCTTTTTGATTCTGTTTTTTATCGCTGTCTTCGTAGGTCTGTACACAAATTTGAACAAATTTTTTGTTCAACCTCTCCAAAATCTATCGCACGGTATCAGAGATATTATGGTCTCTGGGAATCTTGAGCAAAAAATTTCACTGGGTTCCAGAATACGAGAAATCAAGAAGCTAGAACGACATTTCAATAGGCTTGTAACAAATATCAGAGAAAACAACAAAAAGCTAGAGCACCTCATATCTATAGATGCTCTCACTGGACTACCAAATCGCTTCAAGCTCAAAGAGGAAATAAAAAACTACTCAAACCCAGTAGCAATCATCCTAAATATTGACTCTTTCAAAGAGATAAATGACCTTTATGGTGTCAAAATAGGCGACTTTGTACTGCAAGAGTTGGCAAATATTATCAAGAGCTGTTTCAATGCCGATGAGCAACTTTTTAGATTTGCTGGTGATGAATATTGTATTCTTATGGAGCATTCAGCCCTAGAAGATGTCAGTATGGAAGCCTATACGCACCATCTTATAGGAATCGTCAAAAAAAGCGTAATAATCTACAACGACTATGACATTATGATAGACATCACAGCAGGTGCTGCCACTGGTGTCGAAAACATCATGGAGCACGCTGACATCGCGCTAAAAGTCGCAAAAAAACAGAAAAAAGACTTCCTAGCATATACAGACAACCTCCAAATAACAAAACAATACGAGTACAATATCAAGTGGACAAAGATACTAAAAAGCGCTATTGAAGGCAGTAGAATCAGGGCATATTATCAGCCAATAATCAACAACAAGACAAAAACCATAGAAAAATACGAAGCGCTTGTCAGGCTCATCGACGAAGACGGCAGAGTCATATCTCCGTACTTCTTCTTGGATGTAGCAAAGAAAACAAAAATATATCCTCAGCTGACAAAAATCGTAATCAATAGCGCTTTTAGGGCATTTGCATTTACAAATTTTCAGTTTTCCATCAATCTCTCGGTAGAAGATGCACTCAATGAAGAAATCAGAGGGCTCATATACACAAAGCTCAGCGAATTTTCAAAACCAAAAAATGTTATATTTGAGATAACAGAGGGCGAAGGTATCGAGAATTATGAAGAAATCAGCTACTTTGTCGACAAACTCAAAAGCTTTGGCGCACAGATAGCCATCGACGACTTCGGAACTGGTTATTCAAATTTCGCGCATATACTCAAGCTCTCAGTCGATATTATCAAGCTCGATGCGACTCTAGTCAAAAATATGGATACAGATAGAAACTCAGAGCTAATTATCAAAACAATCGTCTCGTTCTGCAAAGAAATGAACATCAAAACAGTCGCCGAATATGTACACAACGAATCGATTTATAACAAGGCTTGTGAGCTTGGTATCGACTACTCTCAAGGTTACTATTTCGCCGAACCAGGCGAACATGTTTAGACTGCTTTTATTAGAAAAATTAAAGGTTATCAAAAAATGAACAAAAATGTATTTTTACTCAGCTTTATCGTAGCGCTCAGATTTTTTGGGTTGTTTGTGGTTATGCCACTACTATCACTATATGCGATGAGCAAGCTGGGAAGCGACAAATTTCTCGTGGGAATAGTTATGGGAGGTTATGCCGCCACACAGCTAATCACACAAGTACCGTTCGGTCTCGCAAGCGATAAATTTGGCAGGAAGAAGGTTATATTATTTGGCATGGCACTGTTCGCCGCTGGTTCGGTCGTTTGCGCGGTGTCAACTGATATTTACTGGCTAATATTTGGCAGGTTACTCCAAGGTGCTGGTGCTGTCAGCTCGGTTGTTACAGCGATGATAAGCGACTTTACGAGAGAAGAAAAAAGAGCAAAAGCTATGGCCACGATGGGTGGTGCTATCGCTCTTAGCTTCATGGCGGCGATGGTTTTTGGCCCTTATATTGGCGGATACTATGGAGTGGACAAGCTGTTTTGGCTTACAGCATTGCTGGCGATACTGGCTTCGGTCATACTTGCAGTTATGGTGCCAGAAGCGCCAAAACTCAGACACCACGCGTTTGAAGAAAAACCAAAGTTCGCCATGCTGTTTAGTGACAAAAATCTAGTCAGAATGTATATCAATATGCTTCTGCACGGTTTTTTACTCAGTATTGTATTTATGATGATTCCACTTGAGTTGACAGACAAATTTCACTGGGCACAAAATGACTTGTGGAAAGTCTATGTTATGGCGATGGGAGTAGGCTTTTTGGCTATGGCTCCAGCTGCAATAGCTGGCGAGAAATATGGCAAAGTCAGAGAAGTCTTTATGTTATCGGTACTACTCAACGCTGTTGCATTTATCTTTTTTGGTTTTGTTGGTAGCGAATATGGATTTATCGCTGGTGTATTGCTATTTTTCATAGGTTTCAATATGCTAGAACCACTACTTCAAAGCACGACTTCAAAATACGCCAAAGCATCTCAGCGAGGCTCAGCGCTTGCAGTATTTACATCATTTCAGTATCTAGGTGTATTCTTGGGTGGAGCAGTTGGTGGATTGATTTTGCACTCTGTGAGCGTACAGTTCTTGGTTATATTGATGATATGCGTCTCGATTTTTTGGCTTATATACAACATCGGTATGGTCAACCCTCCAAAAGCTGCCTTTTTGTACCTCTCATTGAACGATATTGATAATAGCGAGATGAGCAAGCTAAACGGTGTCGCGGGCGTGTTTGATAGCTATGTAAATGAAACAGAGGGGACTTTGGTGATAAAATACGACCCGAATACTCTTGTCGAAGAGTACCTAGAAGGGTTCCTCAAGTTCAAAAGTAGCGAAGAAGATTAAAGATAGACGGCATAAATATGGAAGATTTTGTTTTTTTAAATTCAACAAAAATTATTTTCGGTCATGATAGCGAACTAAAGATTGCCGACGAAATAGAGCTTGACGGCATCAAGACTGTTTTGATAGTTTACGGGCAAGGTTCGATTCGACAAAACTGGCTTTATGACAAAATAGTCAGAAGAATCATCAAAAAAGGCATAGCGTTTGTTGATTTTGCTGGTGTAAAACCAAATCCTACACTAACACATGTCAAGAGCGGAATAGAGCTAGCAATCAAAAGTGGTGTCGATGGAATACTTGCTATCGGCGGCGGAAGTGTCATAGATACTGCAAAAGCGATAGGTGTCGGTGTCAAATATGGCGGTGATGTGTGGGATTTTTTTGAGAACAAAGCAACACCTGCAGACTCTTTGCCAATATACACCGTCCTCACAATCGCTGCAGCTGGTAGCGAAATGAATGGCAACAGTGTCATCACAAAAGAGGATGAAAAGAAAAAATACTCATTTTCATCTCAGCATTCTTACCCAAAAGCATCTGCACTAAATCCTGCGCTAACATTTAGTGTCTCACCAAAACAATCCGCATGTGGAGCAACAGATGCCATAGCCCATCTGCTGGAGGGGTATTTTACACGAAAAAATAGTCTTCCGCTGCACGATAGATTGGTCGAAGCCACAATAAAAACTATCAAAAAAGATATAGAAATAGTGCTCTCCGAGCCAGAAAACTACGCCTCAAGGGCATCATTGATGTGGTCTGCATCACTTGCGCTCAATGGATTTTTGGCTCAAGGACTGAAAGAGCATACATTTCCAAACCATCTACTAGAACACTCTCTAAGCGCGCTTTTTGATATTACTCACGGTGAAGGACTAGCCATTATCATGCCTGCTTGGATGAGATGGGTGAGCGAGAAAGAACCGATTCAATTTGAGAGATTTGCGAAGAAGATTTTCAAGAAAAAGAGCGCAGAAGAAGGCATCGTAGTATTTGAAGCGTGGCTAAACAAAATCGGGCTCGCCACGCGTCTGGACAGCGTTGGAATCAAAAAATCAGATATTGATTTGATTGCGGATAATGTCTTTGCACAGGCAAAACTTTGGCGAAGAATGGATAAAATCTACACCAAAGCAGTAATCAAAGAGATACTATTAAAAGCATTTGCAAAAGGAGAGGTATGAAAGCATATTTTTGTAGCGAAGAGAGATTTTTGACCGTAACTATCTGTTACCCAAATCCAGAAAAAAGAGCGGAGCTGGAAGCAGTTGCCACAGAATTGGTAGAAAAATACGAGTTAGCACCAGATATTTTATCATTTGCTGATAGCCCATGTGGCAAAGGCGAGCTTGTGATAGAGTTTGAAGATGATTACAACGAAGAGGCAAAACCATTCCTAGAAGAGCTTTGCAAGCGACTTGATTTGACATTTGAAGAGTCTTGCAATCCTCAATGTGATTTGGACTAAAGGTAATTGATGCAAAAAATGTGGGATGGAAGGTTTGAAAAGCCTTCGGCGGAACTGCTAGAAGAGTTTAACGCATCGATAAAATTTGACCAGAAGCTATATGCAGAAGATATAGAGTGCTCCGTAGCTCATGCAAATATGTTGGCAAAGGTCGGAATTCTCACCAAAAAAGAGGCGAGTGACATCAAAAAAGGTATGGCTCAAATCAAAAAAGAGATCGAGAGCGGCAACTTCGCTTTTGTCATCAAAGACGAAGATATACATATGTCTATAGAAAAAAGACTAACAGAGATAGTTGGCGAGGCTGGCAAGAGGCTTCATACAGCTAGAAGCAGAAATGACCAAGTGGCTGTTGATTTTCGTCTCTATGTCCAAAAACAGACTGTTTATTTGGCTTCCCTAGTCAAGACGCTAGCCAAAACAACTCTCGCTATTGCCAAAAAACACAAATCAACTCTAATGCCAGGTATGACGCACCTCCAACACGCGCAACCAGTGAGCTTTGCATATCATTTACTAGCGTATTGCGCTATGTTCGAGAGAGATATTGCTAGGTTTGAAAGTAGCTTTGTTCGCAACAACTTTTCTCCTCTAGGCTCAGCCGCACTAGCTGGCACACCACACCCGATAGATAGAGAGATGACAGCAAAAGAGCTAGGCTTCATCGCTCCTACCAAAAATGCGATGGATAGCGTATCTGATAGAGATTTTGCCCTTGAGATGCTATTCAATATCTCTACGCTATTTGTCCACTTGAGCAGACTCTCCGAGGAGCTGATACTTTGGTCAAGCTATGAGTTCAAATGGGTAACGCTCTCCGATGAATATTCCACAGGAAGCTCGATTATGCCACAGAAAAAAAACCCAGATGTGCCGGAGCTGATTCGTGGCAAATCAGGTAGGGTTTTTGGCAATCTAATTGGTCTTTTTACAGTTATGAAAGGGTTACCACTAGCCTATAACAAAGATATGCAAGAAGACAAAGAAGGGGTGTTTGACTCGGTAGAAACCGCCATAATCAGCCTCAAAATTATGAACGAACTACTCAAAACAACCAAAATCAATACAGCAAATATGAAAAAAGCTTGTATGGTGGGACATCTGACTGCCACAGACCTAGCGGACTACTTGGTCGGGAAGGGAGTGCCGTTTCGAGAGACTCATCACATCTCAGGCAGAGCTGTTGGGCTAGCTGAAAAAAAAGGTGTCGATGTCAGTGAACTGAGCCTAAAAGAGCTACAAAGCATAGACAGCAGAATACAAGCTGATGCACTAGAAGCCATCAAACATGAGAACTCCATGAACGCCAGAACATCTCTTGGCGGTACCGCAGTCAAATCAGTAGAGCTTCAAATCAAACAATTCGAGAAAGTATTTAGCTAAATACTTTCTGGGCTACCTACTGCTTCATCCCTAGAAGTGTGTTAATCATCTGATCTATCGTGGACACAACCTTTGCACTCGCGCTATAACCAGATTGAAATTTGACAAGGTTTATCAACTCTTCATCTATTGATACTTTGCTGACAGAGTCGTACTCTGTTTTTACTGAGTTATACATCGCAACACTAGAATCATTCACAATCCCAGCCGTATTTGCATCTGTTGATACGACGGCATTTAGATTGTTGTAGTATCCAGAAATCGTATTCGTCGTAACAACACCATTTTTAGCATTGAAATTGACATGATCATATTGCAACTGCACCATGCTATTTGCAACATCATTGTTGCCTTGAACTGGTGCTGAAAATGAGTGTATCTTGCTTGTGTCTTGTGCCAAATCATAGTTGAGTGCGATGTTGCTAGCGTTTGTCCCATCAAAAAACTTGCTCAGCCCCAGTGCGCCAGCGAAATTTGTACTATTAGTACTGCTGTCTTCGATAGAAAATGTATATCCAGAAACACTCGAAGCCGAACTTTGCATAATCTGAAAGCTACCTTTTGTGCCTGTTGAAAGCTTTGCGTTGAAGTAGTTTGCAAAATCGTTTGTAGCATTTCCATCTTTGTTGTCATCTGATGGCGCATTGAGCTTTGTGGCTATTGTTGAGAGCGTGTCTGTATTTGTATCGACTGCAATTGTTTTTCTCGCCACTTCATTTCCACTTGCATCATAAACAACAGCATCAAAAGTACCCGACTTGATATGCAAAGGCATAAACGCCAACGGCTCATTGCCAAGTGTGCTCACCTCGTTGGACTGCATATAATTTGTAGCGCTTCTAGCGTAGGTATTGTTTGTATTTTCTATCAGTGAATTCGAAAATGTATTGAGCATATCAATGTAGCTTTGCACTTTACCAGTTGTTGGTTCATTTGTTTTTGGGTCAATACCAGCTCCACGCAAGTCAATGATAGCGCCTAGCTTTCCACCGTCTAGTTTGCTTGTGATATTTGTTAGAGAATAGTCTTGAGACTCAAAATAAACAGAGTGAAACTGATTTGAAGCCGAATTCGGGTCTGTAGCCACGACCAATGGATGGAAGTTCTTGCCGTCCACCAGAGGCATCCCGCCAATTTCCATGACATATTTTTTGGTTTTATCTGCTATTTGAGGGTCTACTGCCATATCTGTTTGTGGTTGGCTCTTGCTGATTTCAACATTGACAAGCTTCATAATAGCCAGCTCATCCGCGTCTCTTTTGTCTCTGAGGTCATTTGCATTTGCTTGCCCATTCGACTCGTTTGCAGTTATTCTACCGTTCAAATCTGCTATTTCAGCGCCAAGCCTATTGATTTCGTCCACATTTGACACTATTTGATTGTCTAGTGTAGTCCTGACAGCTTTTAGTCTGTTAGCCGTGTCATTAATATTTGTAGCCAAAACATCTGCTTTTTGAGCCAATGCGATAGTTTGAGATGAATCGGCAGGTGAGTTGGCACATGATTGCCAAGCATCAAAATAGTTTTGCATATCGTTTGCTATACCGTTCGCCTGAATGTCTGGAAAATATTTTGAGACTTCTTCTAGCGTGCTTCTCTCAAAATCCGTAAACTCTTTTGCTTGCGAAGCAGCGGTATATTTTGTATACAAGAACTCATTGTGAATTCTCTCAACAGTAACCACCTGAGCGCCCGTTCCAAGGTCTCCATTTTGAGCATTGATTGGAGTTCTAGCCTGTATTACCGCTCTTTGTCTAGTATATCCGTCATTGTTCGCATTCGCGACATTGTTAGAGACAACACCGATAGCCGTTTGCGATACTTGCAGACCAGAATAAGCTGTGTTCAGTACACCAAAGGTGCCGTAGCTATTTCCATAATTAGTTGACATGACTTATGCCTTTATTTCAACAAAAGAAGCCTGTTTAACCGTAGTTGAGATATATGTTCCCCTATTTTCTTGCATCCCGTGAGGCACAAAACTCTCAAGCATGGAGTTGTAAAAAGAGCTAACTGCGACGACTATTTTTGCGTAGTGCTTGTTGGCATCTTTTAGCTCGTTGAGCTTGTCTCTCATCTGCCCTAGCATCTCTTTTTCATCCGCTGTGAGTATCTCCACTAGGTCTGCTTCTGGATTGTTGGTAGCCATTTCGAGTATCTGCGTGTCTATCATTTTTTTGTATGATTCAAATTTTTTGATTAGTTCGTCTTTGCTCTTGATTCTAGAAAAAAGCTTCTCGTGAGCAGCTATTTTGATATCTTCAATATCAGCACGCGTAATATCTATAAGGGATTGGAGGGACTCTAGCGCGAGTCTGAGCGTTTGAACTAGCATTCAGATTCCTTTAAAAGTTTCGCTTAGGCGATGTAATCGAGCATCGCCTTTGCGGTTTTGTCTATATCTACTTTGTATGTTCCATCTTTTACAGACTCTTTGATGTCTTGGAGTCTGCCGTTTTTTTGCGTATCAGGCGATTCGCTCTTTTGGAGCTCTTTTGGTGCAAATTCTCTTTGCACTTGGTATAGTTGCCCTGCCATACCTGAATTCATTGGCTTGATCATGTGAGTCCTTTGTAAAAAAGAATGCTAGTTCAAGTCCAAAATCGACAATTCAGATATAGTGTTTAGGCTTGTCCTTTGGGATTATTTTTTAGATAATCAAAGAGCATTTTGCTAAACCCAAAACCGCCAGCCACAGAATGGCTGACTGCGTCAGTGTACATACCCTTGTATATATCACTGCCGGCAGATTTTGGAAAAAGCGGGCTATCTATCTTGACCGCCTCATCCAACATCTGCTTGACCAAAAGTGCTTCAAAAGCATCTGTTTGCTCTTTTAGTTTTGCATCAGTTGTTGGTTTTTGAGCACCTATTTGTCTGAGCTTGTTGCCTTCCATCGCAGAGAGGCTAGCTGTTGTATCTATCGCACTCATCAAATAACCTCCAAATCTGCATGAAGCGCACCAGCCGTTTTCATCGTCTCGATAATCGAGATGATGTCTTTTGGTTTTGCCCCTAGTTTTTGCAGAGCTCTCATCAGGCTTGATATTGTCATCTCGCCAGCTGAGCTACTCACTATATTTGTACCAATCGAAGCCGTGCTACCATCACCTATATCAACGACAACTTTGCCGTCAGGTTTTGGGTCTGCAGCGACTTGGTCTCGAACCTTGATAGTTATATCTCCGTGAGTAATGACTATCGGGTCGATTCTTATGTCTGCCCCAGCAATTACTGTTCCTGTTTTTTCGTCGATTACTATTTTGTTTGATCTATCTGGGTCTACACTGATTTCACCTGCTTTTGCTAGAAACTCCACAGGAGACATATTTTCAGGCTTGACCAGTTTGATTGTTCTTGAGTCTTGAGCAAATGCCACAGGAGTGCCAAATGTTTTGTTGATAGCATCTTGTACTTTTACTGCATTTTGAAAGTTGTCCACCTTGAGGCTCAAAGTAGCTGTTGTTGTCTTGGTCAGAGAAATACCTAGCTCTTTTTCTATCAAAGCACCGTTTCTGATACTTGCAGCTGTCACATGGTTTTTCTGCCCTTTTCCACCAGCATTGAACCCGCCAGTCGAGACAACACCCTGCGCAAGCGCGTAAATCATCCCATTGACACCTTTGAGCGGTGTCATGATGAGATTTCCACCCTCTAGTGATTTTGCATCACCTATCGAGGATACATATATATCTATCTTGTCGCCTTGTTTTGCAAATGGTGGTATTGTCGCTGTCACCATTACTGCGGCGATGTTTTTGGACTTGATAGCGTTTGCGTCTATTTTGACATTTACAGATGCTAGGAGATTTGAGAGCGACTGCGTAGTAAATACTGAAGTAGTACCATCACCCGTTCCATTAAGACCAACTACCAAACCATACCCAACAAGCTGATTGTCTCTGACACCTACAATATTGGAAATATCTTTGACTTTTGCAGCAAAAAGAGCTGTTGATAAGAATAGTAGTATAACGGATATTTTGGCTAACTTCATTCAGCTCCCTATATTTTTACGAGGATAAAAGCAAAGTTCGTTCCGTAAATTATTGCTTCGGGGTAAAAAAGCAAAAATAAGGGTACAATTACACCCATTGAAAAAAAAGACTCGATTTTTATATTTTCAAGCACTTTGACAACAAAGTGTATTCTACAAACAAGGTATCGTAATGGCAGATGTATTGAACGGAACTGTTAAATGGTTTAACAGCGAAAAAGGTTTTGGATTTATCCAACAAGATAATGGCGGTAAGGATATATTCGTACATTTTCGTCAAATCAACAGTACTGGTTATGGTCGCACATCACTAGATGAAGGTCAAAAAGTGACTTACACAGTAGGTCAAGGCGACAAAGGTCCACAAGCTGAGAATGTAACAGCTCTGTAAGACTTCTTTCGGGCGGAATTTCTGCCCGACCCCTCTTCTACTCTCGATTTGTTTTCACTTTTTTAAATCTTCCACAATCATATCTTTGTCCTTGGCACGCTAGTTGCTTTTTTGGTATCAAAAACAAAGGCACACTATGTCAGTTTCATCAATCGACCAAAGCAGTTCGTACTCACAAAGTCCATATCAAGCAGACAAAGACCTACTATCTAGCACAACAGACAAGCTCAGTAAATCTATTGATTCTGGTGATTTTTCATCAGCACAGAGTATTTTTGAGAGTATGCAAAAGTTCCTAGGGAACAAAACTAGCAAGAGAATCAGCAACGAGCTAAGTCAAGTCAAGCAAGAGTTCGACAATCTCGGCAAAGCTATAGAGAACAAAGATGCAAAATCAGCAAAAGAAGCGACAACAAATATACAAGATAGTCTGAAAAACAACAAAAGCCTAATCCTAAAACCGCACAGTATGGAGGAGATCAAATCTCAGCTCACTAGTAGTTTTATGACTGCACTGTATGGGTGAGAGTGAGTAGCTATTTATTGTCTTTGCAGAGTTTAAAAGGAAAGCAAAGGTATATACAATCTAGTATAAATCACAGTTTCACTTATCTATACTTTGTACTCTAGTGCACGGCACTTTTCTAAACTTCTTATTAACTTCATCGAAAACTAAAATATCATTTTTATTTTCTGTAAATGAAAACAATACACTTGGCGGCAACCCAGTATTTTTACATTCTAAGTTTGGATAAAAACTTGTATGTAGTATTACAGTTTGCCCTATATTCTTTTTTGTTTTTTCTATGTAAACTGTGAAAATAAACAATGCTGACCCTATAAACAAAAGGGCAATTACTCTAGCCATAGCAACAAAATAATTATTCCGTCGAAAAGCTGGTATGAGTATTAAAATATAAAATATCGCAAGCAGATAATAAAACTCTTTTATAATAGTAAATATTGCAGTAAGAGAAACTATTGCTGATGGATAATTCTTAGGGTTCTCAAGTAATTCAGTATATATAAATGTATTAACATCACCAGCAACCAATATGGCAATAGTAATAGTAATTGGATATTTAGCCCATGTCCATATCTTCTTTGTATACAAAATATAACTATTATTTTTAAATTTAATTAAAAAAGACAAGCCTTCTATGATGAATAAAATACAAACGCACAATAATAAAATCCCAATGATTAGCACGCCTAATTTACAGTAACTAGCAATCAGCATAAGTAACAAACAAAATATATATGCTTTTGGGATTAATATATCACTATACAAGCGCAAATATCTTATTTTGTGTTTTAGTCTCATCTTTTTAAATTTATTAATTTTGTTTAGCCATACTGCCAGACCATCTTTAGCTGAGTTTAGCAGACTCATAGTTTTTTGAAAAAATATATTCAACATATCACTTTTCCATCATCATTTAACACTCTCTTAGACTCCTTATTTTTCCCCGTCTTCTCACAAATCAAAATATTAAAGTAATCCGGCAAATTATCCATCACTTCAAGCCTTGTTTTGTATTTTTTCAAAGCCTCGACAACAATTGGCAAAGGGTTGGTGAAAGTCTATTATTTCGCTACTCTCTAAAAACTGACTATTCAATTCATCCCCGTCAAATCTCATCCACAAGCTTCGCACGAACTTCTAGGAACTCATCCAGATTGGCAAAGAAAATATCCACAAGCGTCGGGTCAAAATGCTTGCCACTCTGCTCTCTCAAAAGCTCAAAAATCTTCTCCAGTTCCAAAGCCTTTTTGTAGCATCTATCGCTTCCGAGTGCATCAAAAACATCAGCAAGAGCGGTGATTCGCCCGAATATATGGATATTTTCGCCTTCCACTCGCGATGGGTAGCCACTTCCATCCCATTTCTCATGGTGTTCTAGCGATATGATTGCCGCCGCCTTGAGAATCTCTCGCTTGGAGCCAGCGAGTATCTCATGTCCGTACTCCGCGTGTTTTTTCATGATGTCGAACTCCTCAGGCGTGAGTTTTCCAGGCTTGTTGAGGATGTCGTCAGGGATGGCGATTTTGCCGATGTCGTGCATAGGTGAAGCTATTTTGAGCACTTCAATGTCAAATGTCTCAAGACCATAGTGCTTGGCTAGTATCGCTGAGTACTCCGCGACTCTCTTGACATGGTTACCCGTCTCCTTGCTCCTACTCTCTCCAGCCGCACCCAGTCGGAAGATAAGCTCTTTTTGTGTGTCTTCTATCTCGCTTGTGAGGTTGTTTAGCTCGACAGTACTTGTGATATATCCGCAAATCGTCTTCATACGAATGATGTCTTTTTCTTCGAATTTACCACTCTTGCCTATCTTGTTGACAGACTGAAACGCCCCTATTAGCTCGCCGTTACTCGTCTTGAGAGGCATCGCGATAACACTCTTTGTGACAAACCCAGTGCGCTCGTCTACCTCTTGGTTGAAGCGCTCGTCACCATAAGGGTCGTTGCAGATTACGACATCGCCGCTTTGATAGGCATAGCCTACGAGTCCAGAGTCAAAAGGTATCGAGACTTTGTTTTTGAGCCCGTGAGCGACTTTGGCTGACAAGGTCTTTTTGCCATCATCGGCGAGCCATATCGTCGTCCGCTCAGCGCGCAAAATATCCCTGCCCATATCGGCGAGGCGGGATAATACAGCATCCATCCCATTCTCATCGGCTACGCTTGCGATATGCTCAAATATTTTGTTTATCTGGAAATTGAGAAATATCGAGTTGAGCGTCGCGCCGACTATGCTAACTGCGAGATTTAGCAGTCGTAAATCCGTCTGGTCAAACTCATTCGTGCCGCCGCTTTTGTTCAGTAGTTGCAATGCGCCGATGACTTCGTTTGCCGCACTTTTGAATGGAATCACTATCGTGTTTTTTGCGATATATCCAGTCTCCGCGTCAAAATCACTATGGTGTCGCTCGTCGCCTTGAACATCATTGCAAACTATCGGCTTTTCGCTCTGTATAGCCTCGCCGACAATTCCGGTGTTTTCTGCGATTTCTAGGTACTCTACACCATCGGCGATATGCGTATAGATGATTTTTTGCCTGTCATCCAAGAACCATACAGTACCACGCTCAGCACTGACAAGTTTTTTTGCGTATTCGAGAAGCTTCTCTTCGAGTAGCATATAGTCCGCTATCTCTGCGACTTCTTCCGAAAAAGTCAGAAGCGAGTCCAGCACCTCATCTGTTTTCATCAGCGTCTTCATATTCGACATGCCATGTTTCCAACTTTTAATCAGTTTATTGATTCATCAATATCGGCTAATATTATAAAAGCTTTCGGCTTCTGTCCAAGTAGCAATTGAGCCAGAACATCAGCATAGAGTCTAAAAAGGTACTTTTCTGGAGCACATTGCTTCAAGTGCGACCAATTCAGAATCGGCGTGGTTGTTACTCTTGTCATCTTTGCAGGATGCGGCGTTGTTTTTGTCAGACGATACCAGTATGGGCTTGTCATGATGCTTGGATGATATTGATTCAAACACCTTGTCGTTGCTATCCATAAAATCCGCCTTGCCATAACACAAACATATATAGGTGGAGTCGCAAGTGTGTTCTTGCATATAAATCCCCGTCCCCCTGATGCCTATCGTACAAGTTTTTGTTATTAGCTCTTTTTTACCTGGTGCAAACACACCCATCACCGCACCTGAAATCAGCTTGAGGGTTTTTACCGTGCTAGTGTTCATCGAGATGTCAATCTCACTCATAGGTCTGAGCATAAAAGCATTAGCTGCAACTCTAAATCTGACCTCTTCGTTGTGGGATTTCACATTAAACGAGTCCTTGCTAGTCTGCTTGAACTCAAACGAACCAGCCGCGCTTTTTTTGTCTATAAAGTCATCGGCATTCAGAAAAATCGGAGAAACGATAGCGGTTGAGAGAATTTTGATAGCCATCCTGCGATTGTCTTGCATTTGTTACTTCCTCGGTATGTTTGGTCTGTGTGTTGATGCTTGCTAGTGGACTATTTGAAATTTTCTGCCAGAGTATTTTTTAGCTCATGCAGACAACCATCTAGGCTAAATTCTGTTTTGTAAATATCATATAGAGCATATGTTTTGAGCGGTGTGGCGCCTGCAAATTGAAATGTTTTGTGCAGTGCTACATTTGCCTCATCGACACTTAACCCATTAAAGAACCCATCAGGATTATCGAATTCGCTCGCAGGGCAATTGTAGGTGAAGCTGAGCATATACTGTTTGCCGCCCATCAGCCCGCCGCTACCGTATTTTTTTGATGCGTCATCTCTGCTTCTGCCGTCATTTTTGTATGTGACTGTTCCACCCCCAGCAGAAAATACCTCATCTATGTATTTTTTGCCCAACCAAGGCAGCCCCATCCAATAAACAGGCGACTGAACAAAGAAAACATCAGCCTTTTTGAATTTCTCTAGCTCACCAGTAACATCATAGCCACTATCTATATTTGTCTCCTCAACCGCAAAACCATTTGCCACAAAAAACTCTCTAGCCTCATCCAGAAGCCTTCTGGTGACATTGCCGTTTGCGATACCTTCATATTTTTGGTGAAGATTTAAAAGCAGTACAGTTTTCATTTTTACCCCTTTGTGTTTAGTGAGAAATTATACTACTGGTATATAAATAAGAGTTCTGAGGTTCTCAGGCTTCGTGCGCCTCGGGTCGCGGTTGAGATACTCCTCAAACGGCGGGGCATCTGCCATAGATAGATTGTTGGACGGCATCCACTCGTGCAATACATAGCTGTAGGCTTCGCATAGCGTCTCATAGCTCCCCTTGTGCAAAAACTGCGCATATTTGCCACCAGCGATAGTCGCTTCAAAAACCTCATCTTCTAGCTCCACCTCATCATCCATCGTGATACAAGCATCATATCGCTGTTTGGACTCTTCTGTCGTGTGTGGATTGTCATATCCTACGCCAAAGGCTCTAGCTGTTTTGCCCATCAGATTTTTACCGTGCTTCATCTTTTGTGTGTAGGCAAATTTCATCAGCTTTTCCCAAGCGGGTGCGCACTGCGAGTATGCACCGGTATGCCTGACGGCTAGGACTCTCATAGGCTCTATGTTTATGATTTTTGGTTTTGGCATTTTGGACTCCTTATAAAAGTCTTCTCTTGCGTTTTTTCGCTCATTTCTATGGAAAGCTATTTTAGTCCCAACATCAGTTTCATGCCGTTTTCGACTTTTGCCATCTCATCATCGTTTAGTCGCCCTATTCGCTCACCTATACGACTCTTGCTCACACATCTGAGCTGCTCTATCATAGCGTCACTGTCGTTCAATGGGTGAAGTATATCAGCTATGTGATTATCGATAGCGCAAGATTGCAACCAATTTCAATTATCGCTTTTGGAACTTGGAATGCCAGACAATCACCTCTATCTGCCTGCGATGTATGAGCTGATGCGCCATAGCCAGCACGAGCCACCCTTTGGGATTTAGCTCGCCAAACCAAGGATGACGATGGAAGGCGAGGCTATTGATGTCGCCCGCATTTGCAAATACATTTCGTCCAAACCCCGACAAAAACGACTCAAATCGCTCCACAATATCACCCCCTATCTCCACGAACGGTTTGAAGTTCTCTATTTTTACCACAAGCTCTATATCCTTACCGTGACTCAGGTCTATCACACCGTTTTGAATCGCCTCACCGACATAGACTAGATGCCACAAAACCATCGCGACAGAGTAGTAGCGAGAGTTGTCCTCTATGGCAAAAACTTTTGGTATCAGCACCCTGGTGAAAAGCTCATCATGGCTCAGCTGTTTTGCTAGTTTCAGTATCTTCTCACCCTCGGACTCAAATATACTGACAGCTCTCTCGCCGTCCAACAGCGTGCGCAAAGTGGGCATGATGGCATATTTCAACAGAAGAGCTTCACGCTTTGGCAGACCACCGCCTGCTTTGCCTAGGGTTTTTTGTATCATTTGTTCGTCATTATCTATTGCCATCTTTTGCCTCGACTTTTGAATTTTTAAGCCAAATAATACAAAATCAGAGAAATGATGTCATTCGCAAATGTTAATTTTGTACTCTTTTTTCAAGCGACTCAGATGCTGTGGGGTGATGCCGAGAAGTGTGGCTATGTGATATTGTGGTACTTTATCTAACAGATATGGAGTGTGGATTACAAAATCATCAAACCGCTCTTTTGCACTTTTTGTCTGTCTATTGACGACCTGCGAATGCAAATAGCTATATGCAGCCTCAGCCATCAATCTACCGAAGCGTTCACCTTTCTTGAGCTTATTGTACACGAACTGCACATCTTGGTACAATGCCGTTATCAGCACAGTATCCTCGATGGCTTCGATGTGCATAGAGGAGTTTTTTTGATGCAAAAAACTATC
>CAZNYV010000023.1:0-18496 GCA_964577355.1 uncultured Campylobacteraceae bacterium | reverse complement strand
CCTGACAGGAATGATACAATCATCAGATGAAAACAAAATTCACTGATATTGTCAAAATTCGCAAAAGAAAGGTCGATGAGCTACAGGATTATCTAGCACGAATAGAGTTCAACATCCAAAGCGCTACTATGCAAATAGATGTGCTAGTTGGTCAGCTTTATGCCGAAAAGACTCCTACTGAGGGCTCCATAAGTGAGCTTTTGCAGCTTCAAGAGATCAAAAGAGCATACAAGGTTGAAATAGAGAACAAAAGAGCAAATCTGAGCAACCTTCTGCAGACGAAACAGACGGCTGTAGAGATGCTCAAAGAGGCAAATATTGAGTATGAAAAGATGAAACATCTGCATGAGCTTGAGCTAAAAAAATATGCAGATATTCTAAAGCAAAAAGAGGCAAAAAATCTAGATGAAATAGCCGTGATGCTATTTAACAACAGGGTGTGAGATGAGAATTTTTGTATTATTGGTGATTGGATTTTTGAGCGCTTGGGCGTACAAATCCACACTTTCACAAGATGATTGCAACAAAATCTTTGAGCAAAGAAAGCAAGAGTTGGTGCTAAAAATAGACCAGCTAGAAGAAAAACAGCATGCATTGGAAGCTCTACAAAATGCTAGCAAATCACAACAAAATCAGCGCGAAGATAAGCTAAAAGAGAAGATAGCAGAGATAAATATCCTCCTAGATGATGTCAAAAAGCGAGAAGCAAGCACAAAAATAATGCTAGACGAGAACAAAAAAATCCTAGAAGCTATCACAAAAGCAAAAGATGACAAGATAACTCAGATGTATGCCAAAATGAAGCCAGCGAGTGCGGCGGGTATTTTGTCTGAGATGAATGCAACTGATAGTGCAGCGATTTTGTTCACACTTGAACCAAAAAAAGTAGCAGAATTTCTATCCAAAATGGACACCAAAAAAGCTAGTGCAATATCAGAACGACTCAAAAAAGGTCCTCCTTTTTGATTTTGGCATCTGCTTTGTGCCTCCCTTTTTAGCTATCGTTGCCTAAAATTCGACCATAAAAATTTAGACTAGGCTTTTTCGTGAACAGAGAACTTTTTGAAAATTCCATAAAAAATATATTGACCGAAATAGGTGAAAATCCCGATAGAGAAGGGCTGCAAAAGACTCCAGAGAGGGTTGCTAAGGCTTTTGAGTTTATGTGTGGCGGTTATGGCGAAGATCCTGTAAAAATTATCAATGATGCGCTTTTTGAGAGTTCAAATGACGAGATGGTAGTCATCCGTGATATTGAGTTTTATTCGATGTGCGAGCACCATATGTTGCCGTTTTTTGGCAGAGTCCATGTCGCCTATATCCCAGATGGCAAAGTCGTAGGGCTATCCAAGATTCCGAGGGTGATAAATGTATTTGCCAGAAGACTCCAAATCCAAGAGCGAATGACCGAGCAGATAGCTGATGCGGTGATGCAGACTATCAAGCCAAAAGGTGTTGGCGTGGTAATATCGGCAAGGCATATGTGTATGGAGATGCGAGGGGTGGAGAAAATATCGTCATCCACGACAACTTCTGCGCTCAGAGGGCTGTTTTTGAAATCAGCCACAAGAGCTGAGTTTTTCAACATAATCAACACCGGCACACAGCTCAAGGTATAGCGTGACAGGACTAAAAGGGCTACGAGACAGACTATGTGATTTGGAGCTATCTCCTACTTTTGCCACTATTACAAAAATAGGTGCGACAAATCTTGTGGCGCAGGGTATGAAGGCGAGCGTTGGTGATATAGTTCGGATTGTCTCGAATAGCAGCTCTCAAGAGAGCCTAGGGATGGTGACTGCGGTTGCTGAGGATAGCTTTCATATCTCTCCATTCGGCTTTGTAGAGGGTTTTTGTATCCGTGATAGGGTTTATGGATACGAAAGTGGACTCAAAATTCCGATAGGTGAGGGCATCCTCGGTCGAGTCGTAAATCCCTTGATTCAGCCAGTCGACGACAAGGGACCGTTGGTATTAAATGAGCGGATAAGCGTAATCCGTCCGCCCGTGATGGCGATGAGACGAGGTCTTATCGATGATGTTTTTTCTGTCGGTATCAAGACGATAGATGGTCTGCTGACATGTGGCAAGGGGCAGAAATTAGGAATCTTCGCAGGTTCTGGTGTGGGCAAATCGACACTTATGGGTATGCTAGTCAGGGGCGCACAAGCCACGATAAAGGTGGTCGCGCTCATTGGTGAGCGGGGGCGTGAAGTACCTGAGTTTGTAGAAAAAAATCTAGGTGGCGACCTCACAAACACTGTTATAGTTGTAGCGACCTCTGACGATTCTGCATTGATGCGAAAATACGGAGCATTTGCCGCGATGAGTGTGGCAGAGTATTTCAAGGAACAAGGGCATGATGTGCTTTTTATGATGGACTCGGTGACTCGTTTTGCTATGGCTCAGCGGGAGATAGGATTGGCACTCGGCGAGCCACCGACTACCAAAGGCTATCCGCCTTCTGTTTTGGCATTGCTACCTCAGCTGATGGAGCGAGCTGGCAAAGAGGATGGCAAGGGGTCGATTACGGCATTTTTCACCGTGTTGGTTGAGGGTGATGATATGAACGACCCGATAGCTGACCAGTCAAGGTCTATTCTCGACGGGCACTTTGTGCTTGATAGGAGCCTGACGGATTTTGGTATCTATCCACCGATAAATATTTTGCAGTCAGCTAGTAGGGTTATGAATGATATTGTGACCAAAGAGCATCTAAAAGCGGTGTTCAAGTTCCGTCGAATGTATGCCACACTCAAAGAAAACGAAGTCCTAATCCGTATTGGAGCGTATCAAAAAGGCTCAGACCCAGAAATCGACGAAGCAATCGACAAAAAAACAATAATCGAAGAGTTTATGAAGCAAGACAGAGACGAGGTGGTGCTGTTTGATGATACTGTTGACAGGATTCAAACGATAGCAGGCTAATAGGCTGGGTTATGAGAACCTCAGCTCATTGTACTCTTTTGGCAAAGTATAGCCATCTGCTCGTATCAGTTCGTCATAAAATCCAGCTTTGTAACCTATCTCAAAAAGTTTGTCTATAGCTTTTTGTCCTGTTTCGTCCAGCCTAATGGACTGCTCGTTTGCGTATAGGGAGAGATATTTTTCTAGTTTTTTGTCGTCCACACGGATGAGGTTGCGCTCAAATAGCATTTTTGACAGTTGCACTCTGTTTTTGGCGGCTACTTCGACAGCTTTTGTCAGCGTCTCTTCGCACCTGATAGCCCGCACTAGAGGCATCGACCTACGAATTGCCATCCCGCCGAGAGGTAGAGGCAGATCGCCACCACTATGCTCCACCCATATATCCCATATCTCTCGCTCGACCTCTAGCTCATCTGAATAGGTCAAAATCGCCTCGTGTATCAGCACTCCAGCATCCACCGTGCCATCCAATACGGCGCCCTCGATTTCGAGAAAATTCATATATGAGATACGCGCATCTGGATAGGCTATGCGAAAGAGCATCGCATTTGTCGTATTAGCGCCACTAAGCGCCACTTTGAAGTTTCGTTTGAGCTTTTTGCCTTTTGGTTTGACTAGTTTTGGTCCATATCCTTCGCCAAAGCTCATAGCTGTCGTGAGCAGTGCATATTCGTCGCGGATTTTGGGATATAAGGCAAAGCTGATAGCGCATATATCGTATTCATTGGCGAGCGCGCCGACATTTAGCGTCTCTATGTCTAGGGCTATATTGTCAAAACTCACACCGTCCAGCCCCGCCCATCCAAATCGGATGGCGTAGTACATAAATATATCATCTGCGTCTGGTGAGTGAGCCACTGTAACTTTTATCATTCTAGTCCTTTTTTAACTGCACGGAATGTAACAAATTAGAGCTTAAGAGGTATGAAAGTTCATCCAGATAGTAAAATATTTGAAATTCAAAAAAAGAGTTGATGATTTGGGGCTTGAGTATGTGCGCAAAATTGTTTATAAATTAAAAAATGAAGGTAAAATCTTGGCTGCTGGCGAGAAAAAGAATAAAGTGTATTCTTTGGCAAATTAAAAATAAAAAGTAGTTAAAATTAAAAATAAAATACCGTGAAAGCCTTTGTTTACAAGCTTTATTTTATTTTTATGCTGAGATTTTTGAAAATAAAATTAGGTATATCTAATAACAAATTGCCACAGGTAAAACCCATCTGCATGCGGAGCAATAGCAAAAAATAAAAAAATAGAGCCAGACAAACCCGCCGACCTCTACTTCTTGCCGACTAAAAAAAACTGTTTCATATCAAATGTTCCATCTTCTAGTATCTCGACATCCTTGAACTTTAGCGATGTTGTGGCTACTTTGTCGCTCTCTGGGATAGCTGAGCCAGCTAGGTATATGTGGCTGAACGGTTCAAACTTTTTGATTTGCTCGTCATATGGAAATTTCAGCGTGTTTGGGTTCGCCTCGGCGTCACTTAGTGTTTGGATGAGCATCTTGATAAATGTTTTGAAGACCGCACTGTCGAGATTGCTCCGCTCGTCTCTCCACCTGTCTTCGTATCTTTTGAATGATTGGTTATCGGCATCCATCTTGTACAGTAAACTACCAAGTAGCGAATTTATGAGCCTGAAGACAAAAGGATATGACGGCTCGTAGGAGCGATAATACATCCTCTCCATTATGTTGTTTTCGACGAAAGGTACAGTCGCATCACTCTCTGCACTAGGTACGATATTCAAGAACACGCCATGAAAATCATCATTTCTCGTCTTCCGCTCATTTTTTTTGATAACTACATGATTATCATGGTTGTAAACAACATCCACATGTCCAAGCCCAGTTCCGCTGATATAGACAATGCCGTCATCGGGCGCATTTTGGAGAAGCTCTTTTAGCTCCTTTACGGTCAATGGTTTGGTATTCATATTTGCCCTTTGTTTTTGGATTATTGTTTTTTCTTTGCCTGATAATAATCGACGGCAACACTCTTGCAGATGGCGTGAAACTTGCAATTTCCATTTATCATGTGCTCGCATTTTCTGCAAATCTCCTTCGCCTCTAGTACCCGTTTTTCTTCTTGATAAAACTTGGACTCTTCGGTCTTGGCGGTTTGTATCTGCTCTTTGAGTGTGGTTATCTCACTGTCTCTGTTGTGGAGTTTGGCTAGGAGTTCATCTACTTTCGTGCCCAGTTCATGGACAATCTCTTCGGCGATGGTCAGATTTATTACCCATTCGGATTTGTTTGTTAGTTGATATTTGAAGGCTTTTAGTTTTTCCAGAAATGATGTAGCGGTTTTCATTTAGAGTCCTTTATCTCTAAAAAGTCACAGGAAGATTGTAGCATTTTTTTTGGAGGTTGCCCAGTAGATATGACTCTATTTGGGCGTTTTTTTGTTGTTGAGGTTAGTTTTTGAGCGAAATCTTCATCAGCAAAGCATCCAAACTGGCAGGTGTGACTCCGCTGATTTCACCTGCGTGGAAGAGTGAAACAGGCTGGTGCTTCGTTAGCTTCTCGATAATCTCGTTGCTCAGTCCGCTCACGCTACTGTAGTCGAAGTCCTCAGGAATCTTGACTTTGGAGTAGCGCTTCATCTTGTCTATCTGTTTTTCTTGTTTTTTGACATAGTAGTAATATTTGCACTCTGTCAGCAAAAATTCCTTCATTTCGTCGCTGAGCCCAGCTGTCTCTGGGGCGATTTTTTCTAGCTTGTGGATATTCATAGAGCTTCGTCCCAGCAGGTGGACTAGCAATACTTTGTCGGATACCGTGTCCTCTCCAAGCAGTTCCAAAAGTGCTAAGTTGTCCTTGCTACAAGTGAAATACCTGCTCTCGAACTCGCCAATCATACTCTCGACTATTCGTTTTTTGTGCAATACGCGCTCATAACTATCTTCATCCAATAACCCATATCCATATCCATATTGCGACAATCTAATGTCGGCATTGTCCTCCCTGAGAAGTAGTCTATATTCTGCACGAGAGGTGAACATACGATACGGTTCGTTGGTGCCTTTTGTCACGAGGTCGTCGATGAGCACGCCGATATAAGACTCGTGTCGTCCGAGCACAAATGGCTCTTTGTTTTGGATTTTTAGTACGGCGTTTATGCCTGCCATGATACCTTGTGCCGCCGCTTCCTCGTATCCTGTCGTGCCGTTTATCTGACCTGCACAGTAGAGTCCGCTGATTTTTTTGGTCTCAAGCGAATGCCTTAGCTCTGTAGGCTGGACAAAGTCATACTCTATCGCATAGCCAAAACGGGTGATGACCGCATTTTCCAGCCCTTCGACGCTTCGTATCATATCCACCTGAACATCGACTGGCAAAGAGGTGCTCATACCGTTGATATAGTACTCCTCAGCCTCTCTTGTCTGCGGCTCGATAAATAGGTGGTGTCGTTCTTTGTCGGCGAAACGGTTGATTTTGTCCTCGACACTCGGGCAGTATCTAGGTCCTACACCCTGAATCTGACCAGAGAAAAGGGGCGCACGGTAGAAATTGGAGCGAATGATTTCGTGCGTGGTGGTATTGGTATAGCCTATGTAACAAGGCAGTTGATTTGGTGCAAATGTGGACTTATCTGTATGGATACTAAAAGGTATCGGCTTCTCGTCTCCGCCTTGAGGGTCTAGTTTTGTGAAGTCAATACTTTTGGCTGAGATTCTAGGGCAAGTGCCAGTTTTGAGTCGCCCGACTTCGATGCCATTTGACTTGAGCGAGCCTGATAGCCCTGTAGCTGGGAATTCGCCATATCTGCCAGCTGATTTTTGGAATTCGCCGATGTGAATCACGCCCTCCATAAATGTCCCAGTCGTGAGGATGACAGCTTTTGCCAGATAGCGGTTGGATATGTCTGTTACGACTCCTTTTACTGTATTGTCTTCGACTATTAGCTCGACTACCGTCTCTTGTTTTGTCTCTACATTTGTACAATTGAGGACTATGTTTTTGGCGTAATGGTTGTAAGCATCCATATCTATCTGAGCTCGTGAGCCTCTGACCGCTTGACCTTTTGTGTCGTTGAGGATTCTATATTGAATGCCGCATTTGTCAGTCGCAAGCCCCATAAATCCGCCCATCGCGTCCAGCTCTTTGACCAGATGACCCTTTGCCAATCCTCCAACTGCTGGGTTGCAGCTCGTAGCACCTATTCTATCGACTAGCTGGGTTAGGAG
The DNA here is from genome assembly GCA_964577355.1 of uncultured Campylobacteraceae bacterium. Taxonomy (GTDB): domain Bacteria; phylum Campylobacterota; class Campylobacteria; order Campylobacterales; family UBA6016; genus CAZNYV01. The sequence continues at coordinate 11,377 of CAZNYV010000023.1, read as the reverse complement.
TAGGGTTTTTTGTCCCATTTTGGCACTCGCTAAAACAGCTTCTATGCCGGCGTGCCCACCGCCGACAACTATCACATCATACAAATGAGTCAATTTTTTGCCTCTTTTTGGTTAAAATATTTCCAATTATAACAAAAGGTGCTACAAAAGCAGAATTTTAGCTTTAAAAGAGAGTTTGAGGGGCGGTTTAGAGTATGGCATTGGCTGATGGTGTTGTGTGTTTTTGGGCTTTTGGCTACAGCTTTGCTTCGGGTAACCTATCTCAATTCTGGTGCAAATGGCAAAATCATAGCGACCAAACTGATGGAGCAAAACATCACGATAGACGACAAGAGTGCGAGAGATATAGCCAAAACTATCCGAGACCCAATGTGGCAATGGCACAACTATTTTGGATTTGGGCTACTTGGTGTGAGCATTTTTGGTATATATGTCAGACGAACCTGTAAAGATTCGTGTCCGATAAAAAGAGCCAAACAGGCGTTTGAAGTGCTCAAAGAGACGACAGCCAGCAACTCAATCAGAGAAATACGAGAGTTTGCCATCATCAAAGCATCTCACGGAGCATTCTTTTTGCTCTTGCTGTGGATGATTGTGAGCGGTTTTGTGATGGTTTTGCAAGATTCGCTTGGGCTGCCAAAAGAGTTGGTGCATGATATAAAAGAGCTACACGAAGCTGGACTTTGGGCTGTATTGTTATTCGTTGTGGCGCATATTGCTGGGGTGGTACGCAAGGAGCTGACAAGTGAGCACGGATTGATTTCTAGTATTATTGGTGGGAAGTAGTTTGGTGTTTACCAAACTACGATTGATTACAAAATATACTTGATGTCTTGATGCTTGCGGAGTTCCTCATAAAAATATAGCCTCTCATCTTCGCTGTGAACTAGAACTTCAAAGGCGATGCTGCAAAATTTGCCCGTTGAGCTTTTTTTTGATTCGGATAGCGTATGAGGTTTGCCTCCCGCTAATTTTGTGGCAAACTCTTTGATGTTATATTCACTCATACCGACTAGTCTATACTCCCAGTTGCATGGGTAGTCTATCTCTACTTTTTTGTTTTCCAATGGCACTACTTTTATCTCTTTGTTCACTGTCTAATTACCTAGCATCTTTATAAAATCGTTCAATATGTTTTTGTCCAGTTTGCCGCGAAAGAGCTGGTTTTCTTTCATCATTGACATCGCTTCAAAAGTTGTCAAAGCCTTTTTGTATGAGCGAGTGCTTGTGAGTGCGTCAAATATATCGCAGATGCTCACAATCTTTGCTAGATATGGTATTTCGTCACCTTTGAGTGAGTCGGGATAGCCTGTTCCGTCTAGTTTTTCATGATGAGATTTTATGACAGATAGAATCTCCACATCATCAATACCAAAAGAAAGAGCCAGCTCGTATCCAGCGTCTGGGTGAGCTACCATCTCTTCAAGCTCTTCTGTGGATAGTTTTGAATTTTTGCTGATTATCTCTTTTTCTACGGTGATTTTGCCAAGGTCATGCAAAATACCAGCAACACCGATTTTATCGAGAGTGTCTTTGCCAAATTTCTTGTATTTTCCAAAAAGCATAGAATAGATACTGACATTGATGGAGTGAGTATGTGTATAGTAGTCATGTGACATTATCTGTGACATCGATTTTAGGGTGGCATTGTTGTCAATGATTACAGAGGAGAGGTCGTTTGTAATCTCCAATATCTCGTTCATACTCACGGTTTCAAACTCATTGAAGAGTTTGTTCATTGTCTCTTGAGCTTTTTGGTATGTGATAGCACTTATTTCTTCGAGGGATTGCGGCTCTTCAGCTTTGTAAAGTGTCGTGACTATCTGCTGTTTTACATTGTTTTGCGCGGATTTTTTCACTTTTAACCCCAAAAAATATTTGTAATCAAACTATATTAAATCAATATCGTCTGAGATTATATTTGCAAAATAATAAAATTAGCCAAAGAACAAGTTGAAAAACTGATTAAAAGTCAAAAATAGTCGGAAATGTAACGCGGATTATTTTTTTTGCCGCTCAAAGTCTCCGCTTTTGCCGCCGCTTTTTCTCTCCAGTTGGACATTTGATATTATCATTGATTTGTCTATTGCTTTTGCCATGTCGTAAATCGTCAGAAGCCCTACAGATACGCCTGTCAGCGCTTCCATCTCTACGCCTGTTTTGCCACTTAGCTTTGCAGTTACAGTTAGCTTGAATCCAGGCAGGCTCGGTAGCTCTTCGACATCGCATTTGACATTAGTTAGCAAAAGCGGATGACACATTGGTATTAGTTCGCTTGTCTTTTTGGCTCCCATGATAGCTGCCACAACTGCTGTTTGGATAACTGGTCCTTTTTTGACCTGCTCGGTGATGATGGCATCAAACGACTCTGCGCTCATCTGAATAGTGCCGCTCGCAGTTGCGACCCTTTCGCTATCGTTTTTGTCCGTTACATCTACCATATTTGGTCTATTATTTTCATCTAGGTGCGTCAGTTTCACTTTTTAATCCTTATTTTCTTTCGCATTTTATGCGAAAAGCTTGAGGGGTTTGCAAAGGACACTTGTGTCCTTGCCGCCGCAACGAGCTTAGCTCATTGCGCGCGCAATGACAAGTAGTCGCTATAGTTATTGATATTTGCAAACTCATCCGAGTGTGGTAGCTCTAGGTAAATTGTATCAATTTCGCCCAAAAATAGCTGTAGTTTGTGTCTGTTTTCCAAGATCATCTGCCCTAGTTTTGGCAAAACGGATGGTGAGTAGAGCGCACATGTGGGATATATTTTGTCACCGCTCTTTAGTACAACAGCGTCTGTTTCGTTTTTTTTGCTCATTATGATTGCTTCAATAGTTTCTGGTGTGAGTAGTGGCATATCTACTGGGACAAATAGAGTGTCACATTGGAGCACAGAAAGAGCAGAAAAGAGTGAAAGTGTAGGCGCAAAGAGAGCGTCCGTCGGAGAGCCATCAATATCAGTAGCATCTAGTATGTATTTGTACGAACCGTCTGTTTTTTTTGTTTTTGACGAGAGGTAGATATTTTCAAAATATGGAGATAGCTTGGAGTGTTGGTATTCAATAAGTGAGGTATACCCACCAAATGGCAGCATTGACTTGTCTTTTCCGACATCTTTTTGCATTCTGGAGCTCGCACCACCACACATTATGACGCATGGCGGAGTGCTTTTCTGGGCTGTTGTTAGAATATTTGATTGCCTATTTCATTTAGTTTTGCTTCAAGCGCATCCAGACCTCTGGGTGCAGGCGCTGGAGTGTTTTGTCTGTCAATAGCGCTATTTAGTTTTGTGAGGAATTCTGAGCCACTTGTGTTCATTGTTTGGAGCTTCGCCGACTGCTCTCTTTCACCCCTGTTGACGGGAGCTGATAGAGCTTTTTTTGCATTTGCGAGTGTTTCGCCTGCGCTATTTAGTTTGTCCAGCAAAGCCTCTTTGCCGTCCGCACTGTGTAAGTCGGTATTTTGGATGTTCAGCCCGAGGTCAATAGTGACGATACCAGCTGTTGTGTCGAACGCTTGTGGCTCCATGATTCCTCTGCCACCAAAGTTTATTTTTTGAGCCGTGTCCATGATATTGTTTGCATCTGAGGTTTGCAGTGCAATCTTGAGTGCCTCAACGCCTTTTGAAGCTACAGATATAAAGCCTGCCGCCTCATTTGTACCTTTGATTTTTTGCACAAAATCAGAGCTATTTACTGGTTTTGGTCCATATCCAACACTGCTACTCGCTTCTACGCTATTTGCAGAATCGGCAGATTTTTGTTGCTCTACTTGTCGCATAAACGACGGAGAAAACATCGGATTTGTCTTTAGAGCCTCTATATTCATTGGCTTCTCCTATATAGTTTTGCCTATAACAGCAAAAAATATTCCATTTCTTTCTTTGGACAAAAAAATGACACGCCAAAGACGAAATTACTGTTTTGCGAGGAAGTGACAAAATTTTAAACTAAGGTTAAGAATCCTTTAACTAAAATCCTTTCGTTAGCTAAAACTACTTATAAGGAGTCAAAATGTTTTCTTCTTGCTCCGAAAGTGCTATGAATACTGTATTCTCAGCACCTTCAACAGTTCTCACAAACAGAGGTGAGGCATACTATAGCGCCCTCTTTGAAAAATGCAAATCCAGACTTGATTCACTCAGAAAAGACGAATCCACTGCTGCTTACGAATTTAACCTAGGCGACACCTTGGAAGTAAATGAGATTGGCAGAAGAGATTTCCTCAAATGGGTATCTGCAACAACTGCAGCGCTTATGCTTCCGGCGTACTTTGAGCCACTCGTTGCTGAGGCGGCAGAGCTGATGAATAGAGTTCCTGTCATCTGGATAGAGCTTCAAGATTGCGCAGGTAACTCCGAAGCGCTCCTTAGAACAGCGTCACCTACTATCGATGACTTGCTTTTTGACATCATCTCTCTCGAATATCACGAGACTTTGATGGCGGCAGCTGGGCATCAAGCTGAAAAACAGCTAGAAGATGGAATGAGCGCATTCAAAGGTAAATATGTACTATTTGTCGAAGGTGCAATCCCGATGGCAAAAAATGGTGTATACGGCACAATCGGTGCGGCAGGTGAGACATTTGTAGACCATCTCAAAAGAGTATCAGCAGATGCGGCGGCTGTCATAGCTGTTGGTTCGTGTGCTACATTTGGTGGTGTGCCTGCAGCTGCTCCAAATCCAACAGGTGCGGTAGGCGTTATGGATGTTGTAAAAGGCAAGCCTATTATCAATATCCCAGCATGTCCTGCAAATCCACAAAACATGGTAGGCGTAGTGCTTCACTTCGTGCTAACTGGACAAGTTCCAGAGCTTGACCATCTATACAGACCAAAATTTGCATTTGGATACAGAATCCACGACAACTGCGAGAGAAGAGCACATTTTGACGCTGGTGAATTCGTAGAAAAATGGGGCGACAAGGGTGCTCAAAACAACTTCTGTCTATACAAAATGGGGTGCAAAGGTCCTATGACATTTAACAACTGCTCTATCATCAGATACAACGAAGGTGCGAACTGGCCTGTAGGCGTAGGTCGAGGATGTATCGGCTGTTCTGAGCCAGAGTTTTGGGATAAATACGCATATGAGAGACCAATGGCAGATGCACATATCAAAGCACCAACTGGTGGAGTAGAAAAAACTGTAGATGAGTTCGGTATGGGTCTTGTAACAGCAACAGCAATCGGTATCGGTATACATGCTTTGGCGAGTGCAAAAGCTGGTAAAAAAGCTGACGAAGGAGTGAAATAATGAGTAAACATATAGTTATAGACCCAATCACAAGGATAGAAGGTCACCTTAGAATAGAAGCTACACTGGATGATACGGGTAAGGTTACAGAAGCTTTTAGTTCGGCTACGATGTTTAGGGGTATCGAGGAAATCCTAAAAGGCAGAGACCCTAGAGATGCAGGGCTCCTCACAATGAGAATATGCGGCGTTTGTACAGGTACACACTACCAAAGAAGTATCGAAGCGGTAGAGCACGCATTCAAAGTCAAAATCCCAAAAAATGCTAGACTTGTTAGAAACCTAGTACAAGGTGCGCTCTATGTGCATGACCATGTTGTTCACTTCTATCATCTGCATGGACTAGACTGGGTGGATGTAACTGCTATACTCAAAGCTGACCCAAAAAAAGCTGTAGAGACTGCATATAAATACTCTGACAATCCTTGGAATGCTTCTGAGGGCAATTACAAAGCTGTTCAAGAAAGAGTGGCAAAATTTGTCAAACAAGGCAGACTAGGTATTTTTGGTAATGGCTACTGGGGCAATAAAGCTTATAAACTATCTCCTGAAGAGAGTTTGGTTGTTGTATCGCATTACCTTGATGCTTTGCAAGAACAAAGAGATATGGCTAGAATGATGGCTATATTTGGTGGTAAAATGCCACATCCGCAAAGCTTCGTAGTTGGTGGTGTAACTTGCGTGCAAGACATCGAAAATCCAGCTCGTATCGCAGAATTCAAAGCGCACCTAAAAAGAGCCAGAGAGTTCGTAAAAAGAGCATACCTCCCAGACATCTTGCTTGCTGGTAAAACTTACGCTGGCGAAGCACTTGCTGGAGAGGGTGGCGGTCTTGGAAGCTATCTGAGCTATGGTGACTTTAGACTTGATGACAATGATTTCTACAAATCATCAAAACTATTCCCAAGTGGCGTAGTATTGAACAAAGACCTATCAAAAGTCCTAGAAGTAGACCAGCTAAAAATCACAGAAGATGTGACTCACTCATGGTACAAAGGCACGGATGTACTTCACCCTCTAAAAGGTAAAACTGAGCCAGAGTATACAGGCTTTGCCAAAAAAGAAAACGGCATAGCGTATGTGGATACAAAAGGTAAATATAGCTGGATCAAAGCACCAAACTACGCTGATAATAGAGTAGAAGTTGGGCCGCTAGCCAGAATGGTTGTCGGATATGCCAAAGGCGACAAGAGAATCAAAGAATATGTTGATGGCACAATGGCGGCACTTAGCAAAATTCTAGGTGTACAAGTACCACTAACAGCGCTATTCTCGACACTAGGTAGAACAGCGGCGAGAGCGATAGAAACCAATCTGATGGCAGATGTTATGATGGAGTGGACTGATGAATTGGCGAAAAATGTTGCCGCTGGTGACCTTTCTACATGGACAGAGTTCAACTTCGACACAGTAGCAAAAGATGCAGAAGGCTGGGGAATGGCTGAAGCACCAAGGGGTGCGCTAGGTCACTGGGTCAAGATAAAAGACGGCAAAATCGAAAACTACCAATGTATCGTCCCGTCCACTTGGAATGCAGGACCTAGAGATACCAAAGGCAGACCTGGGGCTTACGAAGCATCGCTTGTCGGCGTGAAACTATCAAATCCAGAGCAACCGCTAGAAATTCTAAAAACAATCCATAGCTTTGACCCTTGTATCGCTTGTGCGGTTCATATCGTAGATACAAAAGGCAAAAAACTAGGAGAATACAAAGTAGACCCTCTATCAAGGAGCTGCTAATGAGCACAACAGTTCAACCAGTCAAACGAATGACTGTGGCTATGAGGATTATCCACTGGGCAAATGTGTTTTCCATCATTGCTGCGATTATTACGGGGCTTTATATCGGACATCCGTATTATCAGAGCTTCATCTCTGATCCTGCGGTCGACAAATATGTCATGGCATGGAATAGATATATACACTTTATAGGGGCGATTATCCTTGATGTCACCTCTATTGTCGTGTTTTATCTATATTTTTTCAGTAGATTTGAAAAACCGTACAAAAAAGTTATTCCAAATGCTGCAAATATTAGCGAGTTCAAAGAGGTTGCTATCAATCTCTTTACTCTCAATAGAACAAAGAATTTCAGTAGCGCACATGCAGACAGCTTCAATGTGGTCTATTTCACGATTTTCCACATCTTGCTTTTGCTAATGCTACTAACTGGTCTTCAGCTCTATGTTCATGGGCTCAACTCTGGCATTAGCTCTGTTGGCGCATGGTGGCCTTGGTTGCTCCATGTTTCTACTGACTGGACGCTGGGCGTATTCGGTGGAAATATGGGCGTCAGAGAAGCGCATCACGAGATGGCATGGCTAATCGTGGCTTGGGCTATGTTCCACATATACTATCAAGTTTGGAGAACTATCTACTGGGGTGAGGGCGATATCGCTATCGCTTTTGGCGGAGAGAAATTCGTAAAAGCTTCTTAACTTCTCATTTTGGTCGGGTGGACAGCCCGACCGATTCAACCAAATATTGGCAAACTTTCTTCATACAAATCAACTCAAGGTCTGTCTTGTGCAAAAAACAATAATAGTAGGTGTCGGCAATGTGCTTTTCAAAGATGAGGGTATAGGGGTTTATGCCGTTAAATATTTAGAAAAAAATTATAAATTTGAGCCAGAAATCGAGATTTTGGATGGCGGAACGCTCGGATTTAAGCTGATGAGCTATTTCCAAGAGTACGAAAATGTAATTATCTTGGACACCGTTTCTGTAGAAGATACGGTCGGAAGTATCTATTGCCTACCGAGTGATGTTTTGTTGGGGCTTGGAGCTTATCGGAAGACCGCTCATGAAGTAGAAATCATCGAGATGCTAGAGATATGCTCACTTCTAGAATCACACGCAAATGTGACAGTTATCGGGATTGTCCCAGAAGACATAGAGAGTGTTGAGAGTGCGCTCACCCCTGCTGTTGCCGCTGGATTTGAGGGTTTGATAGCCAAAACGCTAGAAGAGCTAGAAAAAATAGGTGTAAAAACCAAGAAAAATAGTGAAATAGTCACGCTAGATAGTATAATTACCAACTTTTTTGCTGAGCAAAAAACAGAACATGGAGGCATGTCTTGATACTAAAATATATAATAGAATATATCTCAAACGACAATAGCTACGCCACATTGATAAAAGAATTGGCGCACGAGGGCGGATACAAAGTAAGCATTGTCCGTGCAAATGGTGCCATCATTATATATATTGACGAAGAGGAAGATGAGATAAAAGCATTTTTTACGACTCTTGGCGAGAGGCTTCCGCTTTCGGTATATGTAGGACAGAGCAGGGTTGAGGAAGCGGCGAGCTTTCCAGAGTTTGCAGGGGAGTTTCAAAAAACAAAACTATGGTCAATGTGTTTTCCGTCACAACTAATCAAAGTCGTAGATGAAAATAGTGCCGACTATCTAAATCCATTCGTGGAATCCTCGAAAGTTTGGATTGATGATGTTTGCTTTGAGAGCTCAACTGATAGCTTCAAGGCTGCTCTTGGCGCTATCGCCACAAAAATCGCAGATGGCTACGAAGTCTCTTTTGAAAACGAAAATGGCAAGTTTTCGCTCTGCAAAAATGCGCCGTCCGCGCCTCTATGCGAAAGTATAATGTGTATCGATTTGAACAAAATAGCCGTGCAGTACAAGGTGCCAAATGTCGCGCTGTTCGCACTCTCATCGATGGAGCGACCTTTTGTGACAGTGACAACCAGCGACAACGGTGGGGTTTCAAAATTTGTTAGACTTACTCTGGCAAGCGATTTGCTCTTGTTGTCTCTGGCAAAGATTCTGGGCGACAAAGGGTTTGATAGGCTATATTTCACAGATGGCATAAATAGCGATTCATCTCTCAGATATACAGCGATTGCGCATTCATCGGCTACTTTGGAGGTGTTGATTCACAAGGATAGGAAGCTATTTTTGAGCGATGAGACATATGATAGCACCATACTGCCTATCGAAGAAGACTCGCTTGTGGCGTATTTTGGCGATATGGCAAATGGTTCATTTTTGGCTATTAGACCAACTGTCCACTCAAAAGAGCTACTCACAATCAAGTCGTTTGAGAAGTGCGCGACAGAAGAGGTAGCCGCGTTAGACGAGAATGGCTCAAGATTGCTTGAAAATTTTGAGAAAAAGTTTGCTGGGATTTTGGGCAAATGCGATGAGCTCTCAAATGGCTATGATTTTGAGAAATTTATCAATCTTTGTGCTGTTGTGCTTGGGTGCCAAAGCGACGAAGGGAGACTAGCCTATTTGGTCGCACTTGCAGCAAAAAATCAAGCTCCAGCAGGTGTCAAGATCGACTTCATACTAGAAACAGAGGGTGCGCCGACGCTAAATCTAGTCAAATCATTTCGTACGCTTTTGAGTTACAAGCTCGCTGATGTCGAAGATACCATTTTGGCTTACTCCATTTTTGAATCATTTGCTGATTTTATCTCGATATTGAGCGATGAAGCTAGAAAAGGCTTTGATGCAAAAGAACTTGTGCTTTGTGGTGGGATGTTTTATTCTCAAATACTCAGCGATAGAGTCTTTACAAAAGCTAGAAATATCAGAGTCTCTTCGGCATATATTCCACAAATTTTAGTCGAAAAACAAGTTGCTCACAGCTAGAAAATTACTCATTTCTGGGGTGGTTCAAGGGGTCGGATTTCGTCCCTTTGTCTACTCTTTGGCCGCAAAGTTTGCCCTAAATGGATATGTGACCAATTCACCAAAAGGTGTTGAGGTTCTTGTCCAAGGCGAACAGCAAAGTGTTGATTTGTTTTGCAAAGAGATTGTAAAAAACAAGCCGCCTCTAGCGAAAATCTCAAAAATCCAAACAAAAAAAGTTGCCACCCAAAAGTTATCTTCATTTGAGATATTGCAGAGTGCACAAATGGGCGATAGAGTAGCACTTCTACCACCAGATATAGCTATGTGTGATGATTGCAAAGGGGAAATGAACGACCTGCGCAATAGACGGTTTGGCTACCCACTGACCAACTGCACAAATTGCGGCCCGCGATACACAATAATCTCCTCCCTCCCGTATGATAGGGCAAATACTTCGATGAATGTTTTTGAGATGTGTGGTGACTGTCAGCGTGAATATTCTGACCCACTTGATAGGCGATTTCATGCCGAGCCCATCTCTTGCCCAAATTGTGGACCTGAGCTTTTGCTGTTTGATGGGAGCGGCGCGCAAAACAGTGCGCCAAACAAAGTCGAGGAGTGTGCTAGATATATCAAAGATGGCAAAATAGGCGCAATAAAAGGGCTTGGTGGTTTTCATCTGGTGTGTGATGCTTCAAATTTTCAGGCAGTTGAGTTGCTGAGAACGCGCAAACGACGACCAAGAAAACCACTCGCTGTGATGTTTGCAAATATCGATACTCTCGAAACCGAGTGCAAAACAAGCCCAAAAGAGCGCGCGCTCTTGCAGGGTCACAATGCTCCAATAGCCCTGTTGCAGAAGAATGCAGGATTTTCACTAGCAGAAAATTTATCGTTTGAAAGTCGATTTTTGGGCGCATTTTTGCCATACACACCATTGCAAGTTTTGCTATTCAAATATCTTGACAATCCGATTGTGGCAACAAGTGCAAACTTGTCCGATGAGCCGATAATTACAGACAGGAGTGAGCTTATTGAGGCACTTGGGTCAGTAGTGGATTTTGTGCTAGATTTTGACAGAGAGATAGTCAATGGATGTGATGATTCGGTAGTTCGTACATTTGGACGGAGAGAGATTTTTATTCGGACAGCTAGAGGTTTTGCGCCCAAAAACTCATCAATAAAAGAGTGTTTCAAAGCTCCTGTGTTGGCACTGGGTGCTGGGCAAAAATCAACCGTCTCGATAGGTGTCGCAAACTCTATTGTCACAAGCGCGCATATCGGAGATTTGTTTGGTATAGAATCGGTTGAAAAGTACAAAAAAACTATTCACAACCTCTCCACGCTATATGACTGCACGCCAAAAATCGCTGTTTGCGATAAAAATAGTGCCTATGAGTCGTCAAAATATGCAAAATCACTGGGCATAGAAACTGTTGAGCTTCAGCACCACAAGGCGCATTTTTATGCTGGATTGTATGAGGCTGGCTTGCTTCAAACCCCAGCTCTCGGTGTCATATTTGACGGCACT
>CAZNYV010000022.1:0-19215 GCA_964577355.1 uncultured Campylobacteraceae bacterium | reverse complement strand
CTCCAATACTCCTGCTGGGGCGATTTGCGGTGAAACACCTATGCCAAAATGACGATGCTGTGAGTTTGCCACCCAAAGCGTCACCCTTGTCAGATTACTACTTGGTGTGAAGCTAGGTATTTGTCGAATCGGAGAGGCTAGGTAAATTTTCTTGTCAATATCAATATATCCTGATTCAGCCACAAGACGGTCATCAATAAAGAGCTTCCATGCATTGACAAGAGGATTGAAGTCGATACCAAGCGGCTTGTTTGGGATTGTCTCAAGGTCGAGCACAAATGTAGCAACACCAGTAGCACCGTGTGGAAGATTTTCTAAATACTGTGGGAGGTAGAGAGTCTCAGTGATAGAATCTGTTTGCTCTGGCAAAAGTGCTTTTTCATACGCAAACCCCCATTCTCCATTTAGTTTTATCGGCTCATTGATTCGACTGACATCCTGCACTGGAATCTGACCAAAAGCAAGATTGGCACAGAGAAGAATCAAAAAGACAGATAGTACGCTTTTCATCTGCTACATAAACCACCATTGCAAACGCAAGAGAATATCATCAGTAGCCCTCATTCCGCTTTGTGTATCAAACTCTTTTGCATATCTCAAAAATATCTGGGTCTGTCCAGCAGTATAGTAGTATGCTCCAAGCGACATTTTCTTCGTTTTCAGCGCATCATCCTGTCTTACTCCGTCGGCTACCGTTTTGCCTCCGTAGTTTTGCTGAAATCCCACATAAGGCGTGATTTGCGGCGTCAGGTTGTATCTCAAATTTGTAGTAATGGCATAGCTTGGTTGTTGTTTTACACCCCGTCCGACACTGTCACTATTTTTGCCGTATACTGCTATTTCAGGGGAGAGTTCCACAATGAAACTGTCACTGAGCTTTTGAATATATCCTATGTTGAGTGTTGATTTGTAGTGATTTTCTCCAATATTGAGTAGCTGAGTGGAGTTGTACTTGCCAGTGGGAGCAAAAAACAGTAGCGTCGCAGCAGATATTGGCTCTTTTGTTTGTTATTTATAAGCCAACCAGTAGTACCAACCATCACATCAGAATATCCTACTGACTTTTCACCTATTATCGCCGACATAGTAGCTCCATCGCTTTTTGTATTGGAGTACGGAAGTGCCACCATCGGACAGAATGTATAGCCACCAACATCAACCGTAGTTGTCAGTTTGAGAGCTGTTATCAGAGAGGTCGCCTTGTCATCAGTAAGCCTATTTCCACCGACATATGGACCATCCATCTTTCTCTCAGCAAGATAGAGTGTAACTAGCTTTATCCCCACATTTGGTGCTTCATAATCCCCAGGGATAATTTCATTGACAGCAGCGTGTGCTAAATCTCCAAAACAAAGCAGCAAAAACAAGATTGCATTTTTTCTATTTAACATTTTTTTACCAACTATATCTAATTATGTTATTAATACTTTTTTGTATTGAACGCGGGATAGTAGTCGTTAAATTCTTAAAACTAGCTGTTGATAAAAAATTTCAAAAATATTTTTATTCTGGTGATACTTGGATGATACTTGGAGTGTAAAATGTAGTTTTTATTTCACAAAACAAAGGAAACAAATAAGAATGGGCTCAACAAAACAACCACAATTACAAATTGTAACACAAACACTTATAGGCAGCCTTGTGCTTTCAAGCGCACTGTTCGCAACACCATCTGCACCAGATAGTGGAAGCATACAATTACAAAACAAATCTGAGAAGAATATACCAATTACAACACCAAAAGTAGCAAAGCAGACAGGCATAGCAATAACAGCCAGTATTGTCAATGATGGGGCTATAGTTGTGGACGCGCCAGTCAAAAGCGGTAGTATTCTAAAAACACTACACCAAAACGATGAAATCAGACTAAACGGCATAGAAGAAAACGGCTACTACGAGCTACAAGACGGTGGATATATTGCGAAAAACAGTGTAAAAATCCTTACCAAAATAAAGTCAGCCACCGTCTCTCACAGGGGTGAAGTCAGGATGAAAGACTCGCTCATCGAGAAGACTTTTCTACACTACACAAAAGATGCTCTCACGGCCGACAATCTCGATAGCGGACTAAACGCAGTCAAAAATCTAGGCTCCATCGATGCAGCAATATTTCTAAAACCAGATGGCAAAGACTATAGCGCGGCACTTGGTATCGTAGAGTCCAAACCATTTGCTGGATATGTCAGCATAGACAACTCCGGAGACCATTCAACAGGGATATTCAAAACATCTCTCGGACTGGCACTAAATGATAGGTTTGGATATGGCGAGAAGATCTCGACTTCTATCGTCACAACAGGTCAAAATCTCCTCTCAGGCTCTCTCTCAGGCTCTATGCCGATAGGTTGTGATTCAAGCACAATATCTACAGGTGTATCACGGATGAAATACTCTCTAGGAGACTCGTTCAAATCTCTCGATGCAACTGGTACCTCAACTGGGTATTGGGTCGGATATAACAAGCCTCTGTGGCTCAGCTACAAAGGTCAAGCGACATACGGTGCAAAACTGACTAGAAGCCGTATGGTGGATGAGATGAATGCTTTTTCAACAACTACATACAGAGCAAGCACAACACTAGAAAACACTCTTAGCTTCGTCAAACAAGACAGCTGGCATGGTGGTGGCTCAAACGGCGCTTTTGTTGATTTCAAACTAGGACACCTAGAAGCAGGTAGTAGTGCTGATACTTACAACAAGGTTGGTGGTTATGCAAAACTAAATGTAGAGCTTCAACGAAGCCAACAGCTAGGCAGTTTCACTGGACTACTCTCTCTAAAAGCTCAGAAGGCATTTAGAAATCTAGACTCCTCAGAGAAATTCAACCTAACTGGACTGGACGCAGTCGGTGGATATTATAGTGGTGACATCGTAGGGGATCAAGGTATATTGGCTTCGGTAGAGGTCAGTCACGACATACCAGCGGTGAACAACCTATCAGGAGCTCTTGTCTACACAACAGGTGCCGCACAAACGCTCTTCGCTCCGATAGACAGCTCGTCAAACATACAAAAAGCATCATCCATAGGAGCCAAACTAACATATGCCGCAAAATATGACATAGCTGCGAATCTCGGTCTATACAAAAGAGTCACAGGCGAAACCGTAGGTAATTACGACCAACCATACCATTTCTTATTCAATCTATCAAAAAAATTCTAGGGAGCGAATGATGAATAATAAAAGTAGCTTTAACTATAGCTCGGTGTTTAAAATACTCTCAAAAGGTAGAGTTTCGCTAGTAGTATGCGGTATGTTGGCGGCAAATACGGCTTTTGCTACCACTTACCCGACAAATGGAGTTGTCGCAAGCGGCAGCGCTACAATAGCTGGAACGGCTACTATGACCGTAACCCAAACTACTGCGAATGCCGTCATTAACTGGGATAGCTTCAGCGTATCTAGCGGCAACTCCGTAGCCTTCAATGGCGGTAAAGCAACACTAAACAGAGTCTCAGCTTCAGGCGGTCTCTCTACTATAGCGGGAACAGTCACTGGTGACCATGCACTTTTCTTCGTCAACCCAAACGGTATCACAGTAAGCGGCACTATGACAGCACCAACGCTTGTGCTCTCTACTCTTGATATTACGGACGGCGACTTCAACGCCGGAACATATAAATTCACAAGAGGAAACTCAACAGCGGCGATAACTATTGAATCAACAGGGGTTATCGGCGATGATTCGCTTGCTGGTAATCTCGGTGTGGCGGCACTATTTGCGACAACAGTCCAAAATAGCGGAACCATCCAAGCTTTCAATGTTGATGTCGTAGCGGCTGACCAAGTGGTACTAAATTTTTATCCAAGCTATAACAACAATACTTATAATGCGAGTAGTAGTTTTAGTAACGGTATAGACGGGTCACCAGAAGCTCTAATTGCAGCTTCAGTGCCAACAACAATCACAAACAGTGGAACAATTGCTACGAGCGACAATGGAGTAAGTGGCGGTATGGCTTCAGGGTATATCAATATCAACTCCACAAACGGAAGTATCGACAACACCGGCGGAAATATAACAAGCTTTATCTCCACCGACTCTAGTTTTGGCAATGGCATCAATGTGATGGCAACCGGTGATATCAAAAATGTCGGCGGAAGTATTTACACGCGTGCACAAGGAATGCAAAGCCCATCAGGTAATGTAAATGTATCATCATCTGCAGGAACAATAGACAACACAAATGGGGAAATTTATAGCTTTGCTAATAACGGCTCAAGTGATACCGTAGCAGTAAGTGCAGGTGGAGATATCATCAACACCGGCGGATATATTTACTCCAGAGCTCAAAATGACGGCAGTACCGTAGATGTAACTTCGACAGCAGGAGCTATAAACAACGCTGGCGGACAGATTTATAGCTTTAGTGCAAGTAGTCTAAGTGATGCTGTCACGGTAAGTGCACACGGCAATATCAACAATCAGGCCGGCCTCATCCAATCTATAACCAATGGGAGTGGCAATGGCAGAGATGCGAAAAGTGGGGATATAACAGTAACTTCGACAGCAGGCTCGATAGACAATAGCAGTCGCGGAATGATCTCTAGCCAAGGCGGCTATAGCGGGGAAACAGGCGCTATAGTGCTTAGTGCCGGCGGAGATATCATCAATACCGATGCAGGTTCGATACAAACATTTACCTATACCGGCTACGCTAGAAGCATATCATTAACCTCTGGCGGAGCTATAGACAACAGCGGTGGGACAATTCTTAGCAGTGCTAATTCTACTCAGGGTATAACCCTGCAAGCAAACGGCTCAATCAATAACGCAGGACTTATCTACAACAATGGACACGGAACAACTAGCGGGGGATTTGCGGACGATATATCTGTAATATCTACAAATGGATCTATAAGCAACGCTGGCGGAGAGATATACAGCTACGCCTCTGGACTTGGCTATTATAGTGGCGGTGTCAATGTAAAAGCTTTTGGAAATATAAACAATAGCGGAGGAAGTATTTACTCACAGATAGATGGAGCTAATGGCTATATCCACATAGGAGTATCGGTCATATCCACAGACGGAGCCATAAATAACACCGGCGGATATATTTATCAATCCGCTGCAAACGGTTACAACAACGGGCAACTCTTCGTAAGCGCCAGAGGCGATGTCACAAATGTCGGCGGAACCATCTTCTCTAGTGGTAAATACGGAGGCTTTATACCGGATGGAGATGTATATGTGTCGTCAATAGACGGCAAAATAGACCTTACCAATGGTTCGATATTTTCAGATGGAGCCAGAGCTACGGATATCTACCTGACAGCGCCTTCTATAGTATATAACAACAGCTCGTATGTATCAAGCTTAAGCTCTGGAAGCGCGGTCACCGACTACGGTACTTTGTATAGCGAAGGCACTATCCGTATCAAAACCAACAATCTCAACGGCACCCCTTTGACCAATGCGACCACCACTTTAGCCTCACTTGTAGCAGCTTCGAATACAACCTATGATGCAGGTAGTTCTGTATGGAATGCCAAGGCTGGCAATATGACTCTATCTGATTTGAAGTCGTTGATTTACGGCGCTTCGGCTAGTTCGGTAGATTATGACCAGACTACGCATTCGCTCAGCAACGCTTACGGTCCGGCGATATTTAACAGCGGCGACCTTTCGCTAAGCGGCTTGGTAGCTGGCAGGGATTATAAGTTCACGGAAAACGGCTCCGATGTCACAGGAATAAGAAATGCCGGAACGCACAATATCGCAATCACCATGCTAAACAGCAACTACGGTCTCTCAAACCCAACAGCCACTAGTGCTTTCACCATCAATAAAAAAGGCATCTCCTTGGCTGAGGGTTCAACTTTTACAGCTGATAACAAAGTCTATAATGGTACGACAGCCACCACGGCGCATGCAAGTTTTGATGGCGTATACAGCGGCGACATCGTGACTGCGGCAGGAGCATTTGACACAAAAGAAGTTGGAACCGACAAGACCGTAACCCTCGTTTTGGCAGGGGCAGATGGGGGCAACTATACTACCAACACAAGATTCTTTGATATGAATACTTACCAATGGGTCACAACTGTCGTCAATCATACAACAACAGCAAATATCACAGCGGCGCCGATACAAGTAGAGCAACAAACACCGACTCAAAGCAGAACGGAAATCATAAAAGCCAATTTGGAAAAGGTACAACAAGCATCTAGAGCCACCCAAATAATAAACACCGCTACAAACACACCAAGCGTAGCTAGTCAAAAATCGACAGCAAGTGGAGAAAATACAAACAGTTCAACACAGGTAGCTTTTGGTGCACCGTCTGCTCCAAAAGCAAACAGTGCACAAGGCTTTATGGTAGGTCGTGACATCACGGGCGGCGGTAACGCCATGGCTTATAGCACGATTATTCCTGGTATTTTCGTGGTGGCAGATTAACAACTAAAATTCTAAGGAGACAAGATGACAAACAAAAGCAGTTTTAACTATAGCTCAGTATTCAAGATACTTTCAAAAGGTAGAGTTTCGCTAGTGGTATGCGGGATGCTGGCGACAAGCGGGGCGTGGGCAGCACCTTATTACACTGCTCCTGTCGATATATCGCTCAAAACAGGCGCACTCAATGCAGCGAACATAGCAAGTAGTGGTACAGCCACCTATAGTGTCCAATCTGGCAGTGGCGGCACTATCTCCCAAACAACGCCAAACGCCATCATCAACTGGAATAAGTTCAACATAGCTAACGGCGAAGGGCTAAACTTCATCGGCGGCAATGCGACCCTAAATAGAATCTCAGGCGGAGCATCAACCGTTGCTGGACATGTCGCAGGTGACCATGCGCTATTTTTCGTCAACCCAAATGGTATCACGATAAGCGGCACGATGGTAGCTCCAACGCTCGTACTTTCTACATATGATATAGCCGATAGCGATTTCAACGCTGGAACATATAAGTTCACCAGAGGCACCTCGACGGCAGCAATCACAAACAGCGGCACGATCGGCGATGGCGGCCTTACTGGCAACATCGGTGTTGCAGCACTTTTTGCCGCCAATGTCGAAAACTATGGGGATATCGAATCCAACAATATCGCCATAGTAGCGGCGAATGCAGTCACACTAGGCGCTACCGCAACAGGTTTCGTTGCCGAGGCTAGTAGTTACGACAAAACAGCAAGCGGTTACAACGGAGTCAGCGGCATCACGGCGTCCACAGTGGCTACTTCGATAACCAATACCGGCTACATCCACGCCGCAAGCAATGGCAATGTGGATGCTGGTAATATTGATATCCACTCCACCAAAGGCACTATTACAAACACCGACGGAATAGAGTCATGGGCATACGATGGCGCCGGCACCGGTAACGGGGGTGTCGTTACGCTCAAAGCGAGCGGAGATATTATCAATACCAACTATATCGAGTCTGGCGCAACTAATGACAGCGGCAATGGCGGTTCGATAATTATCGAATCCACAGCAGGCTCCGTAATTAACAACAATGGAACTATAGAAAATTATAGCAGAGTCGGAAATAGCGGTACAGTGAGCGTCACCGCCACAAACGGTATGATAGATAACGGCGAAGGTAATATCTACTCTGAGAGCGATAATGGGGCGAGCGATACCATCACGCTACACGCAAAAGGCGACATCGGCAATCTCTACGGAAGAATCTACTCGTATGCTTCTGGCGCATCCAGTAATTCCGGCGCAGTCTCGCTCACTTCCGATACTGGCTCGCTAAACAATTATAACTCACGCATCTACTCTCAAAGCAACAATGGCGCATCCGGCGCCGTCACCGTCAGTGTAGCCAAAAACATCGACAATTCTAATGGCGGATCCATCTACTCACAAAGCTATAGCAACTCAGCTCACAATTCAGGAACCGTATCTTTGAGCGCCGATACCGGCGCGATAGACCTATCAAAAGGCGGGCAAGTATCTAGCCAAAGCGACAATGGTACCGCGGGTGACATCACTATCAGCGCACCTCATCTACTATTTACTTCAGATGCCATAGCTACGGTGAACAATTGGAGTCGCTCTTATATATCAGGCAACAATATCACCGTCACAACCGATACCATCAATGGGTTGGATGCAAAGCATTTAGACACCGGCGACACTACGATATTTGATACCTACACTTGGACGAACACGCCTTCATTGATACAATTTAGCAATGTTGCAAAAGGTATGATACTTGGTACGCCAGCAACACTTCCGACAGGCGGCACGGTTGCAAGCGGTACCGCGACTATCGACGACACATCCGTGGTCAATCAAATGACCGTCACCCAAACTACGGCAAACGCCATCATCAACTGGAGTGACTTTAGTGTAGCATTTGGCAATACAGTTAATTTCACAGGCGGAAACGCCACGCTCAACCGTGTCACAAGCACCAAACCATCGGTGATAGCCGGCTCAGTCACGGGCGATCATGCACTATTCTTCGTCAATCCAAACGGTATCATCGCCACAGGTACAATGACTGCTCCAACACTCGTACTCTCAACTCTAGCAATCAGCGACACCAACTTCAATCAAGGCGCTTACAGCTTCACGGGCGGCAATAGTGGCGCAAGCATCGTCAACTACGGCACTCTAGGCGACGGTGGTATAGCATCAGGCTTCAATAATGCTGGCGTAGTAGCGCTCTTTGCGCCAAACATCACCAACTCAGGTCAGATAACATCACACAGCGTCGCTCTAGTCGCTGCCAATACGGTGACACTTGGCGTCACTGCGACAGGTTTTGTTAATGGTGCCAGCAGTTACGACCAAACAGCAAGCGTATATAGCGGTGTAAGCGGTATCGGCGTAACAACAACAGCTACTAGTATCGTCAACAACAACGCAAACATCACCGCACAAGTCTACGGCACAATCGACGCCGGCAGGATAGACATATACTCCAAAAACGGCGATATCCAAAACCACGGCGGCACCATCAAAGCAGATGGACAAAACTACGGTAGCAGCGATATTACTGTCCACGCCTCGGGAGATATTCAAAGCTACAGAGGAAATATCTACGCCACATCATCTGGCACGCACAACTCGGGAAGCGTCAGCGTCATATCCGACAACGGCAATATCGACAGCTCTAGTGGGTATATCTATTCATCTGCAAACGGTAACGCTACCGCAGGCGCAGTAACCGTCACCGCAGGCGGTGCCATCACAGAGCTTGGAGAAGTCTATAACTACGGTGATATCAGCGGCAACATCACCGTCACCGCAGTAGGCAATATCACCCAAAATGATTCGGTCTATTCGGAAGCTGCCAATGGTTCATCGGGCAATGTAAGTATCACCTCGACAGCCGGCGGTATCTTTAGCACCAACGATATCTATAGCTATAGCCAAAACGAGCATAGTGGTACGGTCAAACTTGACGCTTATGGCGATATCACAAGTAAAAGCAATATCTACTCACAGTCTGACGGCGGAACTTCAGTGGGCGATGTAAGCGCGGTATCTCACAATGGTTCTATCACATTTTATGGACGCAATATCTATTCGCAGGCTGATGGCAACGGCAATGCAGGAGCTGTCAGCGTCCAAGCGCACGGTGATGTAAATATCTTGGACGATTATTATGTTTATTCATACGCTAGGAATGGAAATGCGGGAGCAGTCACCGTCACATCAGATACCGGAGCCGTTAACAATCATGGGCAAATTTATAGCCAATCAGATAATGGTGTTGCAAGCGATGTCACAGTACTAGCTAAAACCGGTATAAATAGCAATACTATAAGTGGCGATGAAGGAAAAATATATTCACAAGGCGCTATCAAGTCCGGTAATGTGCTAGTAAAAACCACAAGCGGAAGCATCGACCTTACAAATGGAGGACAGATTTATTCGACAAACTACTCTAATGGCATTGTCAGCGATGTCACAATATATGCACCAGAGGTGACTTATACGACAAACGAGCAAGCAGTTGCAAATAATAGCTATGCTTCATATATCGTCTCTGAAGGCTCGGCGGACAACGGTACAAGTTTTACTCACGGCAACATCAACATCAACGCCAACACCATCAACGGCGTAGCTGTAGCCTCGGCAACACTTGTAAGTACTGCTGATACGACCAAGAACTGGGAAAGCAATGGAAATGACTACAATTTCTTCGGCACAGTTACCAAAACGGCATTGCCAGTGCAAGAACAGTCACAAAATACCACGCAAGCAAAAGTAGAAAAAGCCGCTCAAGCTGCACAAATAGCGGTAGCAAGCGCAACGCATATCGACATCAAAACAGCTTCGCTGCCTATGGCTTCAGCTAGGGCGAACGGTGATAGTGGTGTAAGCAGTACGGCAAATAGCTTTGCATCCGCTTCACCAGCGCCAATAGAGGCACCAAGTACGAGAGAGACAGCCAAAGAGTCAAGTTCTAGCAGTAGCTCTGAAACTGGCAAAACTTCTTCAAACGACTCAGGCGCATCACAATCTACAGCACCTATAGCGACAGGGAGCATTGGATTTATGGTAGGACATGACATCACAGGTGGTGGGAACGCTATGGCTTATAGCACAATCATCCCAGGGGTATTTGTCGTAGCAGCACAATAATTAATAGGGAGGCATCACCTCCCTATTTCGACGCTTTTGTAAACTTCACAATAATGATTCTACCGTTTGCTAACTCCGACGGTAGTTTCTTCCAACCCAATAGATAATGCCCAAAACGCCACCACAAAAAACACAGCCAACAAAGCAACAGATGGCATAAGGACTCCTTTATATTTATATTCAGGGTTATATCGCCATTTTATTCTTATTGTTAATTTTATTGTAATAATTAGACATAAATAGCCATTTTTTGTATATAATGTGTACTAAATAACAAGGTGGTGATCATTATGCAAGAAACAGATACTCCAGAATCTTCTCCGGTAGCGCAAATCCTATCTATCATTGGGTTTTTGCTGTTTATATTCGTGGTTCTAGACTCTTTTGGGGCTTTGACTCCGACAGGCGGTACTGGAGTCGATATAAAATCACGCGACATCATCGCAGTTACGCTTGGAGTTGTCCTATTCGTGATGGCAATGGTAGCATCACGAAAGGCTAGAGAGAGTGACGACGCAGACGAAGAGTAATCAAGTTTACTTTTGCGCTCCAAAAATCATTTGAAACTTCGCCACGCCATCTTGTTGTAGTAGTTTTAGACTAAATTTATTTCTATTAGCGATGCTTTGCACCAAATATAGCCCCAGCCCAAAACCAGTGGAGTTTTCTCCTTTTTTGAAAGGCTTATTTAGACTCTCAAGTTCATCTAGTGGCGACAAAGTAGTATTTGAAACCTCTATGCAGCTCTTGTCCACTACAACCTTGCACTTATTGTCCGATGAATGTTTGACAGCATTTTCTAGTAGATTCTTTATCGCTGTAGTACACTCACCTAGATTGCTCTCTATCTCAAAATCATTTACGATTTCAACATCAATATTATCCTCGCTCAGAATAGCTTTTTTCGCTTCACTTAGCAAAAAACTAGCTTTGCACTTTTGTTGTGATGTCTGCTCTTTTCGATGAGCATTCAGTAGTGTAGAAGTGAGAATATCTATCTGCCTGATTGCGTTTTGTACTTTATCCTTCTTGCTACCATCTTCTATGAACTCAAGGGCAAGCTTGGCTTTTGCTAGTGGTGTTTTTATTTCGTGGCTAACGCTACACAAAAACTCCTCTTTTTGAGCCAGTAACTGTTCGATTTTTGCTGTTTTTGCTAGATTTGCAATAGCTAGGGCGTACAGTGAGCCCATTAAAAAAGAGAGTCCAAACAGCACTGCTACTACTTTTAAGTGTCTTGGTGATTCCTGGTCTTTTGCACTCAAAAAAGCTTCGTGTGTGCTAGTTATAATTCTGAGTCCAATTTTGGAGTCAGACCCGCTATACACTTCAATAATATCACCCCTATTATCAACAGTTTGCATCAAGCTAAAGCCAGTTGGAATAGCACATTTCTTGGATAGACACTCAAGGTTTAAATGGTTATGCTCAAGCTCTTTTTCGAGCTCTTCAGAATCATTTTCTTCTATCGACTTTGAGAGATACTTTGCCAGTTCTGTATGGGCTCTAACTGCATTTTCTAGTAGTTTTTGCTCGTTGTGGCTATACATATTGATAGAAATAACCATAACGGACACGAAAAAAAGAGTAAAAAGAGTCGTGAAGAGCCAAAAAGACTTTTGTTTTAACATGTCAGTTTGTATCCCATTCCCCAAACTAGCTTGAGATATTTTGGCGTTTTTGCATCCTCTTCAATCTTTTGGCGAAGCCTACTTATTAACATATCAACTCCTCTACTCCCATATTCCAGCCCCAAATGTTCACTGAGTATCTCTTTTGAGATAACATGTCCTTTGTTTTGCATAAAAAAACTCATCGCCATATACTCACTTTTGGTCAAGTCCAAATCAACTCCATTTTTGAGAATTTGCTCATTTTGAATCATAAAAAGAGGTATTGCTTCATCTTTTTTGTACCGTCTCATTACGGCTTTTATTCTAGCAACAAGCTCAATTGGCTCGACCGTCTTGACAACATAATCATCTGCTCCAAGCTCCAAAGCACGAAGCTTATCTGAAAGCGAATCTCTAGCACTAAATATGATTATAGGCATATCTCTCAGTGACACTATCTGCCTGCAGAGCTCAAAACCACTCATTTGAGGTAAACCAATATCTACAATAGCAATATCAAACTGGCTAACTCGTAGCATCTCAAGTGCGTCGTGTGGTTTTGAGAAGGATGTCAGCTCCATATCATAAAGAGCCAAGAAATCCTCAAGCAAAGAGCTAATCTCCAAATCATCTTCAATCAAAATTACTTTTAGCATTTTTATCTTCTTTTTTGCGTATGTTTGCCAGTCTAAATTCACCAGAGGCTGCATCCGTATGACACTTATTGCATGATGGTTTCAGCTCTTCTTTTGGTATATGTCTATGCGCTCTTTTGAATCTCTCATTTGCCACTATTGACTCGCTCTTGCCATCAATTTCAAAAACACCAAAAGAGGCTATCGCTTTTTGATTTTGAGGCGTACTAGTAAGATATGCCAAAATACCAGCTCGCACGCTATCATCCACCTCAGCCGAATCCCCATAGTGATTATCAAGATTTGACATAATATTTTGCCATGATTTTGCACTATATAGCTCTTTTGGATAGGCAAAATGACAACTAGCACACTCTTTTGTATATAGTGCATTTTTTTCACTTGTCGGAACAGCTGAAAAGATACCATAAACCAAATATCCAACCACGCACAAAGCAAGCAAGCCCAAAGAGCCAGCAATAGTCGCTGTATCAATTTTTTTATCACCGCCTAGCATCTGCTTGTATGTTTTGTGCTTAAATACAATAGCATCGCCAACAACTCCAGCAATATGAGTCAGCACCATAGCTAGTGTGAAATTTGCAAAAAATTCATGGACTTCTTTTAGCGCATGCCCATAAACAAACCAAAACTCCTTGTCCGATAGCAATAAAATGCCACTAATCGCACTCAGAGCTCCGCCAACAAGTATAAAAACAGATACCCAAGAACTAATCGGATTGTGATTTTGCTCACTCTTTTGCATTTTTAATAGTTGCTTCACAAAGGTATCAATGTCATCAAAATTAAAACGACTGATGTGTGATAAATCTTTTGATGAGAACATCCAGCCAAATTTGATAATCAAAAACGCTGCAAATCCAAGCCCAGCTATCAAGTGAACAAAAAATGGCAGATCCTCACCACTTATATAAGCCACCGCGAAAAAGAGCGCAAAACCCCAATGCAAAAACCTGCTAAAAAATGAATAACCCTCAATCATCATAATCACCACTATCGGCTAGTTTGTGACAAGAACCACAATTTGCAAATGATTTCAGACCTTGTTTTTTGAGCTCAGCTGCGCCAATTCTCCTATGCTCTTTGATAAAGTAGCTGTTTTGGGATATTTTGATTCCCTGTGTCTGAGCAAATCTTCTAGCCGTTTTTGTGGATGAAACATCTGCCGAACGAGAAAATAAAAAAGTTTTTATTTCGGCTACTTTTGGATTGGGAATAGACAAATCCTCACCAAAATGGTTGTTTTGCTCATTCATCAGTCTGTTCCATGATGCCCTAGGCAAAAACTCTGGCTGATAAGCCGTATGACACGAACCGCACTCTTTTTGATAAGACTGACCAACTGGCTCAACCTTGTGTCCACCGCCAAACATAACCGATGCGACAAGCGCCAACATAACTAATTTTTTCATTCTAATCTCCTATTTGCTCGAAATAAATTCTAAAACATCGCCCTTTTCAACCGCTGTACCTTCTCTGCCGTAGACCTGTTTGAAGTTTCTCTTCAACCACTTTTCTATCTCCATCTTGTCTGTTAGCCTGGTGGCGTTTGCCGAAGGTGCCAATGGTTCTATTATTTTGCCTGTGGTTGGATTTTTGCCTTTTTGTCTCAAATCACTTTGATGGCAAGTAGTACAGCTGATTTTTGCTCCGTTTTTATCAGATTTTTCAGCATAAAAAATCTGCTCGCCTCTTGTTTTTGAAAAACCTGCAAATGACGGATTTTGCATCCTAGCCTGTTTTGTCAACTCATTTATCAATTCATCATATCCAGCACTCTTGCCAAATAACAAACCAGACAGTGCCAAGCATAGTAGTATTGTTTTTTTCATAATTTGACTCCTTTGTATGTTCAGGTGAAATTATACGGAGAGGGTGTCACAAGATTTTCATATAAATGTAACAAGATGTAACAGGCGAAAATCTATCAGATGTTACACTCAAGTTACAGTTTTTGAGTATAATTCTCGCATACATGTAGCCAACCCACACGGAGTAAATAAATGACAAACCTAAAAACAAAAGCAGCATCCATATCTGTCATATCAAATACCGTTTTGGTTGCTGGTAAATTTATCGTTGGGTTATCAATGGGCTCTGTTGCAGTTATCTCTGAAGCAATCCACTCTTCACTAGACCTTCTAGCAGCACTTGTAGCTTTCTTTGCAGTGCGTGTATCATCAAATCCAGCCGATACAAAACATAGTTTTGGACACGGCAAGATTGAAAATGTTTCAGGCACTTTTGAGGCAATACTAATACTTGTTGCAGCAGTATGGATACTTGTTGAAGCTGTCACCAAACTACTGCATCCTGGTCCAATTGAACATCTTGGTCTTGGTATGATTATTATGGGTGTGGCAGCAACTGTCAACTTGTTTGTCTCAACATATTTGATGAGAATCGCAAAACAGAGTGACTCAGTTGCACTTGAAGCTGATGCTTTGCATCTACGAACAGATGTCTATACTGCACTTGGTGTCATGGGTGGACTTGCTGGAGTCTGGCTAACTGGTTGGCAGTGGCTTGACGCAGCCAGCGCAATAGTTGTAGCAATTATTATTATTTTTGCAGCATGGGAGCTTGCAAGTGAAGCGTTTAAACCACTATTGGACGCCAGTCTATCTGATGAAGAAATATCTACTATTACAGAGTGTATTGAACTACACAAAAACAAGTATATAGACTTTCACAATCTTCGCACTAGAAAATCTGGTAGCCTTCGCCATGTCGATTTACACTTAACAGTCTGTAAATACCACACCATAGAGATTGCACATAATTTGGCAGATGATATTGAAGCTGAACTTTCCAAACAATTCTCTCAAATAGATACTTTGATTCATCACGAGCCATGTTCCAAAAACTGCGAAGGGTGCACTATTAGAAACTAACCCTGCAGGCAGGCAACAATCAAAGACCTAACGAAATAGTGCTAAATGTCACATCATGATACAATTGTGCACTTACCAAAGCTAATTCTTATGATTTCAGCATAGCGATAAGAAGATATTCAGTAGAATAAAAAAGTTTCGATTCTACTATACTAATTCATGCTATAAAGGCTATAAATGAGAAGGGCTCTCTTTTTGACATCACTATTAGCCATGCCAGCATTTTGTAGCGAGCTAAGCTACGATGGGTATTTGCGTGCAATGTATCTAACTGACAAAAACTATGACGTCTCTGCCGTAGGTGGAATGCTTGCAATCTCCCCTACTTTTGACTCATTCAACTCCAGAATAGCATTTTATACAGTAGCTCCAATTGGTGACAAAACTGATGCCGAGACAAAACTATTTAGTGACTCCAAAAACGGCTACTCTGAGCTAGGCGAAGCATCTATAGGCTACAAAACAGACAAGATAAGCATTGTAGTCGGCAGACAAAAAGTAACAACTCCACTCGTAGATATGGATGATGGCAGGATAATCCCCAACCTTTATGAAGGCATATCAGCCAAATACACTCCTCAAAAAGATACAACTATCGAAGCATACTATTTGACACGAATGAGCGGTTTTTGGAGTCAAATCTTTAGCTCGCAAAATATGAGCCACTATGTCAGCATGTCAGAAGCTGCAGGATATGCAAGCGTTGCACCAGATTCTGCACTTATGAGCCTTGGTATTACTCACAAATTTGGAGACAATACTTTTAGTGGTTGGATTTATCACACACCAGACCTTATGGATACGGTTTTTTGTGAGTACAAAAAAGATGAGCCACTCAATCAAAATACAAGAATACAGTTTGCAATACAAGGCTCAAAACAGAGTGCAAACGGAAAACTAAGTGATGACTTGAAAAGTAGAGGCAAGACGCTAGAGCAAGAGTATGTAGGTGTGAAACTTGGAGCTACAAACAATGATTTGAGTGGCTACTTGGCAGCTACTTTTGTAAATGATTCCAATGGCAAAATGGACAAAAACATGATGAATGTTTGGGCTGGTATTCCTCAATATACCGTTGTAAACGAATTCGTAATGAAATCATTCAATACCGATGGTGCCAAAATGTACAAAGCTCAAGTGGGCTACAAATTTAGCTCAAAAACAGAGGCAACAGCCAGCTATCTATATTTTGATGGTTTGAGCAAAATAAATGTAAAAGACGAAGGTATCGCAGAATTTGTACTCTCTACAAAGCTGAATGGATTTTCGCTAAACGGCGTAGTAGAGATTCATAATGTAGATAGTAGTTCTGATACTATTTTCAAATCAACTTTGGAATACCACTTTTAAGGATATATCATGCGATTGTTTTTAGTTATCTGTGCGATTTTCCTTGTTACAAACTCATTTGCAGCTGGAGAGTTTCGCATTGCTGCACTTTATTGGTCGATGAATATTGAAGGGCAAGTTGCTATGCGCAAAGGACTTGAAGCAGAGGTAGACAAAATCAATGCCGAAGTAGAAAAAAAAGGTGGCAGAAAAATCACTCTCATCAAGTATGTCGCTGGTGATGGTGAAGCTGGGATGGAAAACCAACTCAAACAGTTCAAAGAAGCAGTTGCCAAAAAAGTCGATGCCATAGTAGTCCAACCGACAGACAACGCTGTTTTGATTCCTGCTCTCAAAGAGGCAAACAAGCTCGATATTCCTGTCATAGCGTACGATCAGTACATCTCGGAGGGCAGACTAGAGTCGTTTGTCACAAGTGATAATTATCAAGCTGGCTTCTTAAACGGTGAGATTGTCGCACAAACACTCAATAACAACAAAACACTTCGAATTGTACTAGTAGAGTATCCGCATGTTTCCTCAACAGTTTCTAGGGTTGATGGCTTTATAGACGCCCTAGAAAAGTACAAAGTAAACTTCAAGATACTAAAACGATATGAAGCGGTAGAGCCGGTAAAAGGCAAGGCTGTTGGCAAACAGATATTGAAAGATTTTGCCACGCCAAACTCTTTGGATATTGTATTTTGTGTCAATGATGGTGGCGGGTTGGCAGTTGTCAACGAGCTTCAAAACGCAAATCGCACAGATATAGCAGTAGCTACAGTTGATGGCGATCCAAAGTCAGTTGCTCTGTTGAAGAAAACGAGTATTATCAAAATCGATTCCGCTCAGTTTTGTGGACCAATGGGTGCCGTCGCCCTAAGGGCGGCGTATGACAAACTAATCGGCAAAAAAATTCCAACAAACATACTGATTCCAGTATTTCCCGTCACAAAGCAGACTTTGAAACTATATCCAGGATGGCTCGGTCCACTGCCTGAGAAATTTAAAAAACCTTGGAAGAGCGATGCTCCTTTTTGGGATAATAGATTAAAGGAGAAGTAGTTTGACTCACCGAGTAAAACAAGACGATTTTTCCAAAATTGATAAAAAGCTATCAGCATCTTTTGGACTACTCATATTGCTGTTAATGGCTATAGTTTTTTTGGCAACACTATTTTATTTTAAACTTATCATGCACGAAGAACAAGGCAGACTAGGCTCTGTTATTGCAAACAGTGTTGGCGACGCTATCAATAGGGTTAGTTTTTCTGGAAAATATCAAGCAAGACTGCTAGTAGAAGAGCTAAAAAGCAAAAGTGAAAATATCGACAGCATTGTCATACAAGACCCATCAGGTTTGGTAATAGCACATAGCTCCAGCGAAAATAACGGCAAAATAATAAATGACCAGTTTTTTGAAGCAGCAAAAAAAGTTATGCTAACAAATCACTATGAAATACAAAATATAACAACCAGTAGAAATGGAAACAACTTAGAACTTATTGAGATAGACATACCATACAAAAAAGGTGCCGAAAACCAAATCGCCGGAGTAACGCGCGTACTATTGTCAGCTCAAAGCTACAATAATTCAATATTTTTTGGAGTGCTATACCTATTTGGCTTGATTGGTTTTCTAGTAACCATATCATATTTTATCGTCAGAAAACTCTCATCAAATATTGGGGCTCCGATAAAAAATCTCGCTTTTCAGTTTCAAGGTATACTCAAATATACACCATTGTCCATATGTATAACAAACACTAGTGGTGAAGTTATGGCTTCAAGCCCTATTTATGACGCTCTGTATGATGCATTTCAAACCGTAGAGATAGAAACTCAAAAAGAGTCTTTTGTCTTTGAGTCGGGGAATATCGCTAGCTATGACTATACTCTTGTGCTTAACAATAAAACAAAATACTATCACGCCATAAAATGCCCTGTCGCAATAGATGAAAACGGCAAAGTCTCACTTGTATGTACAATAACAATTGACATAACAGAGCAAAAAAATGCGGAAGAAAACCTAAAAGCCATAAACGAAAACCTCAATACATTAGTCAGGGAAGAGACTGAAAAAAGGTTGGAAAAAGAGAGGCTGCTAATCCAACAATCAAAAATGGCGATGATGGGCGAGATGATTGGTGCTATTGCTCATCAAT
>CAZNYV010000021.1:0-19532 GCA_964577355.1 uncultured Campylobacteraceae bacterium | reverse complement strand
GATGGACTAGCCCTTGCCACAATTATGGCTGGGATTATGTTGATTGTGTTTGGTTTTGCCAAGGCTGGCGCGCTCATCAAATTTATTCCATATCCAGTCATTACAGGTTTTACATCTGGTATTGCACTGTTGATATTTTTCTCGCAAATCAAAGACTTTTTTGGACTAAGTATTGACCATACTCCGATAGATTTTTTGCACAAACTGGTTGTGTACATCCAGCATTTTGACACGATAAATCCATACTCGACCGTCATAGCAATATCTTCTGTACTGCTTATCATAGCTTGTCAGAAGTTTGTCCCAAAAATCCCAGGTCCGCTCGCTGTTGTGGTGGTGAGCTCGCTTGTGGTTTATCTGTTTAATATTCCTGTTGAGACTATTGAGAGTAGGTTTGGCTCGATTCCAAACATGCTTCCTTCTCCTAGCCTGCCAGCGTTTTCTTTTGAGAAGGCTAGGGCTGTTTTGCCTGATGCTATCACGATTGCTATTTTGGCTGGGATAGAATCCTTGCTCAGCGCTGTTGTTGCAGATGGTATGACTGGGCAAAAACACAAATCAAATGCTGAGCTCATAGGGCAGGGCGTATCAAATATAGCTTCGACGCTTTTTGGAGGCATCCCAGCTACTGGTGCTATTGCTAGGACGGCTACAAATATCAAAGCTGGCGCGATAAGCCCTGTCTCTGGCATTGCCCATGCGTTTTGGCTTTTGCTTTTTATGCTCGCACTTACGCCGCTTATTATCAAAGTACCTTTGGCTGCGCTATCTGGAATATTGACCATTATAGCGTGGAATATGAGCGAGATAAAACATATCAAATCAATTATGCACTCTCCTAGAAGTGACAGGTTTGTCCTTATTGTGACATTTATCTTGACGGTACTGGTTGATTTGAACTTTGCTGTTCAGGTCGGTATTTCGCTGGCTTCGTTGGTATTTATACATAGGATGAGCGAGGTTGGTGGTATCAGAGTGCTCAAAGGTAATAATTTGGATGAGGACACTGGTGAGGTTGAGACAGACAGGGATGCAATAGCTCTCAAAAAGGTTCCTGAGGGTGTCGAGGTGTACGAGTTGTTTGGCCCACTATTTTTTGGTGTGGCGGATAAGTTGAGCGATACTTTGCTATTGATGGAGCCATCCCCGAAAGTATTTATACTCAGAATGAGACATGTACCTATAATGGATGCAGCGGGGCTACACGCTTTGGCTGAGCTTCATAATGGTCTAAAAAAACATGAAACAACACTGCTGCTGTCTGGTGTTAACCATGAAATAATGAAGTTTTTGGCTAAAACTCATTTATTGCAAGAGATAGGCAGGGAAAATATTTGCGACCATATTGACAAGGCGCTAGAGAGGGCTAATGTGATTATTGAGGGTCAATCAGCAAATATTTAAACAAATAATTCTACAATCAACACAATCTAATTCTTAGGAGAGTTTATGCAACGACGAGAGTTCTTAAAATTCACAACGCTAGCTGGTATTATCGCTTCGTACCCATCCATAGCTGTTGCAAGTGGCAATGGCGACAACTTTATCCTTGGTGGTGAGGTACATGACGCTTCAAAAGCGATATTGGGAGAGATTTTCAAAACCAATGATTTCTATGCAAAATCAAAAGGACCAGGTTTTTTTGAGACCTTTAAGGCTTCTCAGCATCCAAGAGTGACTGTTGTTGGTTGTTCTGATTCTAGATTTCAAGTCTCAGCACTTGATACAACACCAGAAAATGACCTGTTTGTAATAAGAAACATAGGCAACCAATACACTACAAACGAAGGCTCAGTGCAGTACGGTGTCCATCATCTCCATACGCCTCTTTTGATGATAGTGGGACACAGTAGATGTGGTGCTATCAAAGCAGCTTTGAGTGATTATTCTGAAGAATCCAGCGGAATCAGACGAGAAGTGGATGCGTTGGCAATCTCAATCAAAAAAAGCAGACTTTACGGTACTGAAGAGCAAAAATGGCTACAAGGTGTTATGTCAAATGTAAAAATGCAAGTCACTTACGCCAAAAGGGAGTTTGAAGAAGAGGTCAAATCAGGTAAGCTGACGATAGTTGGTGTGGTTTTCGACCTTGCAAATGACATTGGTGAAGGACATGGTAAACTAAAAGTAGTTTCTATAAATGGCGAGTCTGACTCAGAAGAGATCAAAAATCATGCACTATTGAGATCGATAGTAAAATAACTACACTCCAGCCTTAGACTTTGTCTTTGGCTGCTCACCTATTGATTTTTGCAACATATTTATATTCTCCTGCTGTGTTTGGTGATAAAAAAATTACATAGCTATTACGCGCATATATGACCTTAATGTGACCATATGTATGCTAAAGTTCTACGATATTCCTTTGTAAAGGGGGCTAATTGTGTTGAACGACTTTCTACTACTCAAAGATAAATGTGTACTTTATGCTGAAGATGACAATATCACAAGAACTCAAATGACAACCGTTTTGGAGATGATATTTGGTAGAGTGCTCTCTGCAAAGGATGGTGCAGAAGCATACGAAATGTACGAAGACGAGAAGCCAGACATCCTGATAACAGATATAAAAATGCCGAGAGTTGACGGCATCAAGCTGGTAAAGCAGATACGCCAGAACGACTATCAAATCCCTATTGTTATGATGACAAGTTTTGCTGAGCAAGATTTGTTGATGAGTGCTGCAAACCTATCTGTTGATGGCTATCTGATAAAGCCAGCAGAGCTTGGAGTCGTGATTGATACGATTCGCAAATCAATCTACAGGGCAAACAAAAATGTTGGGCTTATAGACTTTGGCAACACTGTTGTTTATAATACAGCCACAAGAGAGCTGTTTCAAAACGGCGTGCTTGTACCACTTGGGCAAAAAGAACAAGAGCTACTATTGCTACTGGTAAAAAACAACACTAGAGTAGTTACAAAAGACGAGATAGCACAGGAGTTGTGGCCACTAGATACAATATGTGCATCTGCCATAAAGAGTCTAATTCTCAGAATGCGCAGAAAAATCGGTTTTGACATCATAGTGTCTGTTAGAGGTATCGGTTATCGGCTAAATATCGGCAATCAGCCGTCCGCCCCCTCTCACGAAAATTAGCAACGATGAATGAATAGATGAAATCCAGATTTTTGCTTTTTTTCTTACTGTTCGCCGTTAGCCCCTTGTTTTCGTTGCCATCTTTTGGTGTTGTCGGCGACAAACTGTCTGGAGAATTAGTGCTTACGCTTTTTGTTGGCTGTTTGATTGGGCTGTTTTTGTATAACTTGATGCTCTATTTTTCAACCAAAGCAAAGGTCTACCTCTTTTATTCTGTCTACCTCTTTTTCTTTTTTCTTTCAATCGTCAGTATAAATGATTACAATTCTATACTTTCACAGAAGTATTCCGCGTATGTTTCATCAATAGGACCTCTCAGTCTAATCGGATTTCATACATCGCTGGTACTTTTTAGTGCTCATATCCTCGGAATCAGGAAGCTGTCCCCGAAGCTTTTTAAGATGACGATAATCGTATGCTTGGGCTTGTCGCCGCTGTTGTTGGCATTTTTTCTTGAAAATAACTGGCGTATCGTTGGTTATGTGGCTGCTTTGTTATTTTTCTTATATTGTGTGTATTTGGCCGTCTTCGTTTGGAAGCAAAATCCTTTTATTGCCAAGATTTATGTGTTGGCGATAAGCGGACATGTTGTTGGTGTGTCTATATTTTTGGCATCTCTTTTTGGTGTTCTATCGTTTTCTGCTGAGTATCTATATGCAGTATATATTGGTTCGATATGGGAGGTGATTCTGCTGTCTTTTATATTGGCGCACAATATAAGAGCTCTAAAAGAAGAGCTTGATAGTGCTGTTATAAAAAATGATACAGATTCCAAGATGCTATTTTTGCAGTCTAGGTATGTTGCTATGGGTGAGACAATAGGAAATATAGCGCATCAGTGGAAGCAACCTCTAAATGCGATAGCTACAATTCAATCTGGAATCAAGGCCGCCTTGATATATCAGGGTGAAATATCAAAAGATAAGCTTCTAAAATCAGTAGATACTAGCTTTGAGATTTTGCAGCATTTGGGTGAGACTGTTGATACTTTTTATAGCTTTTTGAGTCAAAAAAATAATCATACAACTTACTTTGTTGTGTCGGATGAGCTCAATATTATTCGCAAAATCACATCTTACTCTTTTGAGAATAGCAATATTAAATTAACCTTTGAGCTAAATGCAAATCCAAAAATATATGGAAATCCAAATGAGTTTGTTCACGCGCTTTTAAATCTCATACTAAATGCAAAAGATGCTCTGGATGATTCCAAAATAGACTCGCCACATATCAATGTTCGTATTGACGAGATGGATGATAAGTGTGTCATATGCGTATCTGACAATGCAGGTGGCATAAAAGTAGAGCCTATAGACAGAATTTTTGACCTATCTGTTAGTACAAAAGATGACAGTATAGGAATCGGTCTATGTATGACAAAAAATATTATAGAAAATAGATTCAACGGAACCATACAGGCTGGCAATAGAGATGATGGAGCTTTTTTTACGATAGAGATTCCGTATTGTTCAAACGAACATATCAATGCTATCTCAAATTTGGACGGTATGGGTCATATAAGACAACTTACTGCCAAGATAATAGAGCTGGAGGGGCTTGAAAAAACACTAAAAAAAGTTGCGCTAAATAATATTCATGATGCGGTTTATCTTATAGATACTAATGGGCGATTCAGTTATGTCAATACCGCCGCCTGTTTTTCGTTGGGTTATAGCGAAGATGAGTTGCTTAGAATGGGTATTGGAGATATAGACCCTTACTGGCCAATGGAGAGATGGGGCGACTTTTGGGAGAGAATCAAGCAAGCCAAAAGTGTTGTTGCAGAAACACAGCATAGGAGAAGAGACGGAACTGTATTTCAAATAGAGGTGAGCGCACATTATTTTGAGTACGAAGGTGTCGGATATAATTTGGCGATTTGCAGAGATATTACAGAGCGCAAACAGCTAGAAGAGCAAAAAGATAATGAGCGAACGCGACTGTTTTTCGAGCGACAAGTAATAGGTATGTCTATAACATCACCAGAAAAAGGGTGGCTCAAAACAAATAAAAAAGTTCACGATATGCTTGGATATAGCCATGAAGAGCTGAGCGTAATGACTTGGGCTGAAGTTACTCACCCAGATGACCTGGCGGAAGATGTCAGACTGTTTGAGATGATGCTTAGGGGTGAGATTGATGACTACATCATAGAAAAGAGATACATTAGAAAAGATGGCGCAGTAGTATATGCCAATCTAGGTGTTAGTTGTGTGCGAAATGATGATGGTAGTGTCAATTATGTTTTGGCACTTTTGGAGGATATTTCGGAGCGCAAGAGAATAGAGAGTGAGCTCCAAGAGCTAAATGCCACGCTTGATATTCGTGCCAAAATGAGGACACTAGAGCTTCAAAAGGCTCTTGAGTTTAGCGAAGGCGTCATCAATGCTATTCCTGATTTGCTTTTTGAACTTGATAAAAATGGAAAGTACCTCAATGTATGGGCACAAAACCACGATCTTTTAGCTGCTCAAAAAGATGTGTTGCTTGGCAACAGTGTGTATGATGTGCTCTCAAAAGAGGCTGCTGATACAGTGATGGAGTCTTTGGCTGAAGCACAAGTTGACAATATCTCGTTTGGCAAGACAATCATGATTGATTTGCCGCAGGGCAGGAGTTGGTTTGAGTTGTCTGTATCCAAAAAACAAAGTTCAAATGGTTCTGACAATACTTTTATGCTTCTTTCTCGAGATATTACTGAACGAAAAAAAATGGAAAATGAGCTTGAAGAGGCTGCTAGATCCGTGATAGCAGCCAGCCGTGCCAAGTCAGAATTTTTGGCAAATATGAGCCACGAAATCAGAACTCCACTAAATGCAATTGTGGGGATGGCACATCTTTTGGGGCATGAAGAGCTGGATGAAAAACAGAGCAGATATGCTTCAAATATTATTACTGCTTCAAGCACTCTGCTAAACTTAATTAATAGTATATTGGACTTTTCGAAGATTGAAGCTGGCAAGATGGAGTTGTTCTACGATAAATTCAATCTGTATGATTTGATACTTGAGTTGGAATCTAATTTTACAAGTCGTACACAAGAAAAAGAGGTTGGGTTTGTATTTAATATCGATGACAATGTGCCGTCCTATGTGATAGGGGATTTTGTAAAAGTTAGACAGATTATGACAAATCTTATCGGCAATGCTATAAAGTTCACAGATAAAGGTTCTGTAACCGTGAGTGCTACCGTTGTCGAGGAAGGCGACGATGCTGTAAGTATTGAGCTTGGTGTAAGGGATACTGGTATCGGTATGACAGACGAACAGCGTAATAGAGTCTTTGATGAGTTCTATCAGGTTGATTCGTCAAACACAAAAATATACGGTGGAACAGGACTTGGGTTGGCAATTAGCAAGAGGCTCTCTGAACTGATGGGTGGAAGCGTAGGGCTGTCAAGTGAAATAGGCAAGGGCAGCTATTTCTTTGTGAGGATACCATTTGTACCATCATATGATTTGGCAAAAATTGGCAAAAGTTATGTAGATGGCACCAAAAAACATGACACTACAAAACTCGGTGTTAAATTTTTGGACGGCAAAAAAATACTAGTGGTTGATGACAATGATATAAACAGAGAGACGCTGACTAGTATCCTAAAACACTTTGGCGCACAGGTTGTTGAGGCAGCAAATGGCGAAGAGGCTGTTATAAAAATGACAGATAGCGATTTGGCAATCGACGCTATTCTGATGGATATACAGATGCCTGTTATGGATGGTTTTGAGGCGTCTCGAAAAATCAGAAATCTTGGCTTCAAAGAGCTTCCGATTGTTGCGCTTAGTGCTGATGTGACTCAGGCAAGTATTGGCAAAGCTAGCAATAGTGGCATGAATGAATATTTAACAAAGCCAATAGACATGGATGAGTTGGCTGTGGCGCTAGCAAAATATTTCGGAGATGATTTTGATATTAGCTCGAAAACAAGTAGTGCCACAAGTATAAAAACCATTTTTAGTTGCATTGATACCAATAGGGCAATGTCTGTCGCTACAGGAGATATGGCTGCGTTCAATGATTTATTGCTAAAATTATTCACAAATATGAAAGATTCCTATGCTCTGCTAACCGACTCAATAGTCAATGTCGATATGGAGTCGGCAAAAAGGATAGCTCGCTTTATGAACGGCAGAGCATCGAATCTAGGTATAGCTTGTGTTGCAAAAGCTTCTCTTGAGATGGAAGTTGCTTTAAATAGTAATCGGACTGAAAGTGTGCAGGAGTGCATTGTGTCTCTTGGTAGAGCATTGGATGACTTTGAAAAACAACTAGCTTTGATGTTGCCAGAAATCGAAATGAAAAGAGAAGGATAATTATTTGCTGAGGGATATAAAACACTTTCCACTTTTGGTGTCCGCAATCAATCAGGTTAGCGACACTGTTCTGCTTATTGATGGCGCGACTATTATATATGCAAATGACGGTGCTTCCAAAAAACTAGGCTATACAAATGAAGAGCTTGTCGGCAAGTCTATTCAGGAGATAGATTACTTGCTAACCCCTGAGCTTGCTAGACATATTGCTGAGATGGTTGATAGTGTAGGGCATTATGAGTTTGAAACTGTACATACCGCTAAAGATGGCACTGAAATAGAAGTGTCAGTTACTTCTGTCAAGTGTGCTTATGATGATAAATGCCTCTCAATGACATATTCAAGAGATATAACAGAACAGAAAAAAGCCCTGAAGCTATTGCAAGACAACGAGAAGCTGTTTGGTTCACTGATTCAAAACATACCAGGGTTCGCTTATGTATTTCGCATGAAGCTAGATGGTTCTCTGTGGCTGGAATTTGTCAGTGGAGGTATCAAAAGTACGCTAGGTATCGGGCAAGAATCTGTATTGGGAGGTTTTGAGGCGTTTCAAAACCTTATGTATCCTGATGAGAGAGAGAAGATTGTAGAAATAATAAAAAAATCAGCGATTACATTGACACCATTTCGTATGGAATTTAGAATAGAACACCCCAGGAAAAGCGAAGTCTGGATAGAGGCAAACGCACTACCAGAGAGAGAAAGCGATGGTTCTGTTGTTTGGTATGGCATTATGAGGGATGTCACGAGAAGGAAGGTGGCTGAAGATGAGTTGGTCGATAGTTCATCCAAACTAAAAGAGATTTTTGACAACTCTACTGATATTTTATATCTACTGAGTGTTGAGGGTGAAGAGTTTAAAATGCTCGATATAAATCCAGCGTTTGAGTCTGGTTTGGGACTTGGTAGGGATATTATAGGTAGTTTCATCGGAGAGAATCTAAGTGAAGAAGCTGGTATGGCTTTGAAGGAGAAATATCTCAGATGCTTGAGAAATAATGCCCCAGTCGATGAGATTATAGAGTTGGAAGTTCCTGCTGGTAAGAAAATATTCCAATCAAATATTATCCCAGTAAGAGATGAAAAAGGCACAATATATAGATTACTCGGTATATGCAGGGACATAACAGCGCAAAAAACAGTTGAAAAGATACTACACAAGAGAAATCAAGAGTTTAGAGCACTTGTCGAAAACTCTCCTGATGCAATTATTAGATATGACATAAATTGCAACCGAATATATGTAAATGCTACAACGGAGAGGATTACAGGCAAGTCAAGTGAAGAGTTGCTCTCTGGTACACCTAAGAGTGTACAACTTGTTGATAAAAATGACAGCGACAGGATTGTTAATGCAATCAAAGCAGTCATAAAAACAAAGCAGCCAGTGGAGATAGAGGTCAAGCATGTCGGTATTGACGGTAGGGTGCACTATTATGGCAATCGATATGCTCCAGAGTATGATGCTGAACATCAAATCTCAAGTGTCATTTCTGTATCTCGTGATATAACCGAACGAAAGGTTGCCGAGGAGATTTTGACCAAAAAAGAGACAGAGTTTCGTACGCTTGTTGAAAACTCTCCAGATATTATTGTTCGCTACAACAAAGAGTGTCGCAGGCTCTATGTGAACAATGCGTATGAAAAAATCAGTGGTATTGATCCTGATGAGCTGTTTTGGAGAAAGCCAACCGAAATTAGTATTTTGGATGAGGAGACGGCAAGACTTTTAGAGTCAACAATTGAAGTTGTGTTTGCTACAGCTCAAGATGAGGAGCTGGAGATTTCATTTTTGAACAAAGACAATGTTCGTGAACATCACCAGATGAGACTGACACCAGAGTTTGATGCCAATGGTATGATAGATAGTGTTCTGAGCGTTAGCAGAGATGTTACGAGCCTAAAAGATGTACATACTAAGCTGGAAAAAAGTGAAAATAGTCTGAAAGAAGCGCAACGACTCGCAAAAATAGGCAATTGGGAGCTAAAATTTCCTAACTATGAGCTATATTGGTCTGACGAGATTTATAGGATTTTTGAGATTGAGCAATATGAGTTCAATGCTTCGTATGAAGCTTTCCTGAATCTTATCCATCCTGATGACAGAGAGCTTGTAGATATGGCATATACGGAATCGCTCAAAACAAAAACACCATATGACATAGTGCATAGACTTCTTATGCCTGATGGCAGAATCAAATATGTTCACGAACATTGCGAGACTTACTATGGGTTTGATGATGAGCCATTGGTGTCGATGGGTACAATACAAGATGTTACGCAGTACAAAATGGCTGAAAAGAAAATAGAATTTATGGCATATCACGATGCTCTGACTGGATTGCCAAATAGGGTGCTAGCTAGAGATAGGGTGGAGCAATCAATAGCGCACTCTCAGAGGTACAACCTCAAAACCGCGCTACTGTTTTTGGATTTGGATAACTTTAAAACAATCAATGACTCTTTGGGTCATCTGGTTGGAGATGAGATATTAAAAGCTGTCGCGAGTAGATTAAAAGCAAGTGTGCGAGAAGTAGATACGGTGAGTAGGCTTGGTGGAGATGAGTTTATTGTGCTGCTGACAGACATCAAAAATGTGAGTGCTGTTGTCAAAGCTGTTGAGACGATGTTGGAAGAGCTAGAACAGCCTTTTTACTCAAATGGCTATGCGCTATCTACATCAATGTCAATAGGTGTTGCAATGTATCCTGATGATGGTACTGACTTTGATATACTGTTGCAAAGAGCTGACACCGCAATGTATAAAGCAAAAGAGAGTGGTAAAAATACATATAGCTTTTATAATGGCAAGATGAATCAAGACTCTTTGGAAAATCTCCATCTTCAAAATGATCTCAAGCTGTCACTCAAGGAAAATAGATTTGAACTTTATTATCAGCCGCAGATTGATATTGCTAGTGGGCATGCAATAGGAACTGAGGCGCTTATTCGTTGGAATCATCCTGAGCATGGGATGATTTCTCCTGTGAAGTTTATACCACTAGCTGAAGCCACTGGTGTCATAATTCAGATAGGCGAATGGGTGCTCAAGGAAGCATGTAATCAAGCTGCTAAATGGCACGGAGAGGGTAGAAATATAGTTATGGCGGTTAATATATCCGCTGTTCAGTTTAGAAGAGGTAATATAGAGAAGACGGTTGCAAAAGCACTTGAAGAGAGTGGTCTTGATCCTAAATTTTTGGAACTTGAGCTAACTGAGTCTATATTGATTTCAGACGAGAGTTCTACCATAAAAACGCTACAAAGGCTTAAGAACCTTGGTATTCAACTCTCGATAGATGACTTTGGTACGGGTTATTCAAGTCTTTCGTACCTGAGAAAGTTCAGAATAGATAAGCTAAAAATAGACCAGTCGTTTGTTAGGGATATTGTGGATGATGTCGAGGATAGAGCGATAGTTACGGCTATTGTTCAAATGGCAAAAAGTTTAAACCTCAAAACTATTGCCGAGGGTGTAGAAGATGAAGTTGTGTTGCAGTATTTGAGTCAGATGGGGTGTGATGAGATACAGGGATATTATATATCGAAGCCTCTACCACCAAGAGAAATAGAATATCTTTT
Organism: uncultured Campylobacteraceae bacterium; assembly: GCA_964577355.1. Lineage (GTDB taxonomy): Bacteria > Campylobacterota > Campylobacteria > Campylobacterales > UBA6016 > CAZNYV01. The sequence continues at coordinate 8,537 of CAZNYV010000021.1, read as the reverse complement.
ATAGGTTAATTAAAAAATAGGAGCATTGATGTTTGGAAATTCAAGAAGAGTCACAGAGCTGGAGCATGAACTAGCACAGCTAAGAAGAGAGCTGGACGGTGAAAAGAGTAAAGTGCAAGCGCTCGAGAGCGACAACCAACATCTTCAAAATGAGATAAAAGCAAAAACAAAAACGGCTGAGGATGATATACATAAGGTACTGCTACACAACCTAATGACCAGTTGTGTTGAAAATCTAAAAGTTATCCAAAGCGATATAGCAGCTTCTGTGCAGAGAGTTGACGAGATGAAAGAGACATCTGAGAAGAACTCTACTCATGCCAATTCTAGTCAGCATGGACTCGGTGGTGTAAACAGTGGGCTAAATAAGGTTGTTTCAGGGATAGGTGATTTGGAATCAATGATTCAAAGAGTGGTTCAAAGTATAGACTCTATATCCTCCGTTATCGCTCTTATTAATGACATCTCCGACCAAACAAACCTACTGGCACTCAACGCAGCTATTGAAGCGGCTAGAGCTGGTGAGCATGGGCGAGGATTTGCTGTTGTTGCGGATGAGGTTCGAAAACTGGCTGAAAGAACTCAAAAAGCGACAAAAGAGGTGGAAATCAGCATCTCTACTCTTAGACAAAGTTTCTCAGATATACAAAGCTCAGCTTCAGATATGTCTGAAACATCAAATGAGTCAGCCGAAGCAATCGATGCCTTCTCAAATGGGCTAAACGATATGATAGGTCTATCGGGCGTTATCAAAGATGATGCAGTCGATGTTCTTAACTCTACCTTTATAGGGCTTGCAAAACTTGACCATCTCCTCTTCAAGGTGAGAGCGTACAGGGCAGTTCTTGAAAACACCTCTGAGGCTTTCAGTGACCATCATGATTGTAGATTGGGCAAATGGTATGAGAATGGACTTGGTAAAACAAACTTTTCACACCTGTCTAGCTACCGTACGCTTGAAACACCACACAAAGAGACACATGACAACATTATCAAAGCTGTTGAGATTTTGAAAGCTGGCAAGATGGACGAGCGCTCAAAAGAATTTTTGGATTTGATGGACAAGGCAGAGCGAGCCAGTAGTGAAGTTGTTAATGTGCTTGACAGGTTGTCTCAAGAAGACAAGAACTATAGGAAAACCAACAGAAACTAAGTGTTGGTTTTGCCTTCCTAAGCCACTTGTAGCATAGCCGATACTGCATCGTCGAAGGGTTCTCTAGCTAGTTCGTGAGAATCTAGCAGTTTATAAGCTTCTTCAAGTGTTTCTTTTGTTATTGAAGCGTCCAGAGTTATAGCCGTTTTTGCTATTTGAAGATATTTTGACATGCGCGCTATCTCGCTATTTGGTGCTGTTTCTGGCTTGATGGAGTTGTTTAGTAGCTCCACTAGCTCTTTTTCAAACCCCCATTTTTCAAACATCATAGCTGTCACTTTTTCGTGACTTATTCCACATATTTTGATTTCAGCTTCGCGTAGTGTCGGCTCGCTTCTTAGGGCTTCTTTAAAAGCGACTATTTTTCTGTTCATTATGACGAACTCGCTAATCACAATCATCCCAAGCTCTAGCAAAAAAGATGCTAATGATAGGCATCTCAAAAGACCTCTGTCGATTTTGGATACCCATCTTGTGACCAATGCATTTTGGATACGAGCTCTTTTGCTGTAAGTGCTTGTCGATATACCATATGGTGATAGGTCTGCAAGGATAATGTTGTTGGTTGCGCTTGCTATGGCAAAACTTCTGACTGTGTCCTTGCCAAACAGGCTTACGGCATGAGATATATCCGTAACACTTCTGGCAAAACCATAATAAGGCGAATTGGCAATTTTCATGATAAATGCTGTCGTGATAGGGCACTGCACAATAGCGTCGGCTAGATCAGCTATGGAACTCTCAGGATTTTTGTATACAGACTCTATGTGTAATGTTGCCTTTGGTAGTTCTGGAACTTTTCCTAAAAGCTTTATTATTTCGTTGTTCACAATATATACCTTGAGTATGATATGTCGATTAAAGTGTGGAAATTTTACAATCTTTTATCTCATAAGTCAACTATATTTTGCTAATTTACATTGTTAATGCTTTGACACCAAGTCGAATTCGTATGCAAAGTCAAATATAGGATTTTATAATATAACCGATCTGTCACCATATTTTTGCTATCATATTCACAAGCGTTTTTATTGACACAAAATGGCATTGAAGATTATCAAGAAAGGGAGTCTATGACAATTAGAACAAAACTTATCGGCACGGTTGTGGGTATAACATCCACACTGTTTATTTTGTGTGTTACGATTTATATTTCTGTATCGGCTATCAAGGACAAGAGTAAGCAGGCTAGCGAGGAGTCTATTCCGTATATGCTAACTGCAAACAGTATGAAGTTTGAAGTGTGTCAAGTGCAACAGTTTTTGAGTGATGCTTCTGCTACAAAAGATGAAGGTAGTCTCAAGGAAGCTGAAGCTTCAAGAGCTAGATTTTTGCAACATACTCAAAAATTCAAAGATATGTACAAAAAAGAAAATGATACAAAATCTCTAGCAAGAATCGAAGAGATTGAAAAAGATTTCAACCTATATGGTGATGATGGCAAAGCTATGGCTGAAGCGTATATGAAAAGTGGTACTGAGGCTGGAAACAAGCTAATGGAAGGTTTTGATAAAAAATCAGAAAAAATTGCAAAAGATATTGACGGGCTAGTCTCCGAGCAAAACGACGAGGCAGTTCATCTGATAAATGACATCTACCAAGTCTCTACGAGTACACTATTGAGTGTTGTTGTGTTGAGCGCTATTGGTATAGGCATTACGCTGGTGAGTGGATTCTTGTTGGTGAGGTCTATCTTGAGTTCTATTTCTCGTATTATGCCAATAACCAAAATGGCAAACGATGTCAGTAGGGGCGAGGCAGATTTGACAACTCGAATAGAAAAAGTAGGTGATGATGAATTGTCAGAAGTAGCTGGAGCTATAAATATGTTTATAGATGCTACTCATCAGATAGTTAGCAAATCAAAACACGCTGCAAACGAAAACGCTTCTGTCGCCGAGGAACTAAACTCCACTAGCAGACAAGTAGGGCAAAGAGCTGAGGATTCAGCAAAATCCGTTACTGCAGCATGCAGTGGAGCTGAGGGTGTTATCGCAAAACAGGAAAACTCCAAAAAAGAGGCTGAAGAGACAAAAGGCGATGTGATTGAGGCTAATGCCAAGTTGGCGGAAGCTCAAAAAGAGATTCGAGTAATGCTTTCTCAAATACAGGAAAGTGTTGAGTTGGAGAGTGAATTTTCATCGAAGCTGGAAGGGCTTAGCAGGCAAGCAGAAGAGGTCAAACATGTTTTGGCTGTCATAGGCGATATTGCCGACCAAACAAACCTACTGGCACTCAACGCAGCTATTGAAGCGGCTAGAGCTGGTGAGCATGGGCGAGGATTTGCCGTTGTTGCAGATGAGGTTCGAAAACTGGCTGAAAGAACGCAAAAAAGCCTAGTGGAGACAAATTCTACAATTAATACAATCGTCCAATCCATCACCGAAGCAAGTGAGCAGATGTCTATTAATGCCGAAAATATAAGAGAGCTTGGTAGAAGCTCTGATTCTATAGAGCACAAGCTTAACAATACTGTTGAGACTATGTCCACGACACTAAACGCTGTTACCAAACTGGTGGTAGATGCTGGTGCGAGTGCTAAAGATACTGCGGCGGTTGTTCATCAGATAAACGACCTAAACTCGAGCATCACTCAAAATGCTAGAAGTATGGAGGAAGTCTCTGTGGCTGTTAGTCATATGCACGACTTGACGGAAGGGTTGGCAGCGAGTCTGAGAGGGCTTAAGACTTAATCCATTAGAGCCAAAGCGATTGGCTTAGGCTCTTTGCGCTGCTATGAAAGCGCCGAGCTTTTTGTCTGTATATAGTATGTGATTTATTAGCCACTCTTTTAGAAAATTAAGCAGCTCGTCTTTTGTGATGAGCTTGCCTGATTTCATATTATCTTTAACTGATACTACTGTGGCTGAAAAGTCCCTGTGCTGTGCTAAGTGTATTTTCTGCTCTTCTTCTCTTTGTTCATCGTATCCATATTTACCCATCAGCTCTTCTTCTGTTTCGAAGTGATACAGGGCATAGCTGAGTAGGTCATTTGTAATTTGCTCCAACACCGATATGTTGCCTGTTTCGCCAAGTGTAATTGCGGCTTCATTGATTGTATTTACAAGGATTCTGTGCTGCTCATCTATTTCACTTACACCTGTTTCAAAATTTGCATCCCATATTAATGGTTGGTAGCTACTCATATCTATTTCCTTTTGTTGTGTTTTATATTTAGCTTAAGAGCAATGCGTCTGAGCTTTTGTATCGTATTTGTCATATTTGCCAAAATTACTCCAAATTCTCTTTTTGCTCCAATGGTGGCATTTATATCAGATAGGCTTGCTACCTCTAGTAGCCTCTCAGCAGCGGAGTGTAGATTAAGATGGAGTGAGCCAGCTATTTTGAATTCCTCTATCTCACTGTATTTTTTTTCACCTTCACCATAATACCAGAGCCCAAATCGACACTCTGTTGGCTTCATTTGTGGTGGCAAATTGGTCAAATTGGGATTGGCTTGCAGTGTATCTGCTATTGATATTATATTGCTCGACCAGTGCCTTAGATTTGCTTCAGCCAAAAGTAGATGAAAGTCCGATTTGGTCGGTCTGTAGCTAGAAGCTATTGACCATCTTGGGTCTGGAGTAAATGATTTTATCCAATCTTCAACCTTGTTTGCTGGCATTGGTTTGGCTAGTGCATATCCTTGCATGATGTCGCAACCAATCTCTAGTAACAGTAGGATATGTTCTATATTTTCAGCACCCTCAGCAACCACCTTTCTATCGAATGCGTGCGCGAGTGCTACAATACCCTCTGCAATAGCCAAATCACTTGTATTTTCCAGCATTCCAATGACAAAAGTTTGGTCTATTTTTAGTGTGTTGGCGTGCAGATTTTTTAGGTGAGTTAAAGATGAGTATCCAGTTCCAAAGTCATCTAATGAGTAGCTAATGCCAAGTGGGGCTGACTTTTCAATAAGACTTGAGATAACAGTTATATCTTCGAGCGCTGCTGTTTCTACGATTTCGATTTCTAGTTTGATATGTCCATCGCTATAGTTGTGCTTGTCTAGGATTGCGCATAGACTATCAAAGAAATCAGCCCGCCTCAGATGTCTGGCGGCTATATTGACACTTATGGGAATGTTTATACCAGCCAAATACCAAACTCTCATCTGACGCAGTGCCTCTTTGATTACAAAATTGCCAAGCTCTACTATCAAATCCTCGTGTTCTATGAGCGGCAAAAATTGACTAGGAGATAGTGTGCCCAAAATAGGATGCCTCCACCTTACTAGAGCTTCCATACCAACAACTTCACCAATTCTGCAATCAACCTTTGGCTGGTAGTATAGGCAAAACTCTCCCGAGTCCACACCGTTTTTGATTTTCTTGAGGGCAATTTGATTTGCTCTCATCTTTTGTTCATGGGCATGGTCAAAGAAACAATATCTGTTCTTGCCACTCTCTTTTGCTTGATACATTGCCATATCGGCGTGTCTTAGAAGAGTATCTTTGTCTTCGCTATCTAGTGGAAATATCGTAACGCCAATAGAAGCTCCTACTTTGGCGCAAGCATCTTTTAGCTCTATTGGTTTTGATAGCTCTTCGATAACGCGGTTTAGAATCACTTCGCACTCTTGAGTATTTTTGAGCCCACCAAGCACCAATACAAACTCATCACCACCGAGTCTCGCAGCGGTATCGTCGCCTCTTAGGCATATTTGAAGTCTATTTCCTATTTCTTGAAGTACTCTATCTCCAGCTTTGTGTCCATATTTGTCATTTATGGGTTTGAAACCATCCAAATCCAGTACACATATAGCTACCAAATCCCCAATTCTTTTACTACGAGAGATAGCAAGTTGCAGTCTGTCAGCTAACATTACCCTGTTCGGTAAGAGTGTTAGGGAGTCGAAATGAGCGAGTAGATTCAGGTCCTCTTCTTTTTTCTTTTGAACCGCTATATCCCATGCAAGGTCGGCAAACTTCATAGCTATCATAAGGTCTTTGTCTGTGTATGGTGACTGTTTGTTGCCAATTCCGACGATAGAGACTATCTTGTCACCTCTAAAAATAGGAATAAGCATCTGTCTGATGATTGGTACATGACCCTCTGGGAGACCTTTTTTGTTTGGTAACGAGGCGTAATCATTGTGGATTATTGCTTTTCGCTCTCTTATACAGTCAACCCAGACGCCAGCTGCGTCGGTATTGTAGTGCGTTCCAGCTCCGTCAGCATGACAAAAATCATTTAGTGTACGGCTTGACCAAGCTTGCAGGTAGAGCATGTCTTGGTCTTCCTCCAAAAAATGATAAAACCCAATTTGGCTCTCACTTAACGCTTCCATTTCATTTAGCGTTTGTGTGAGTAGTTCATTTAGCGTATGTGTTAATGCAAATTTATGAAGACGACTTCTGGCATCCGTGATTTGTTTATTTTCTTTTGCCTCTGTTATGTCTCTTGCCACACTTAGCGTGCCGACAAGCCTGTCGTTATTGTCAAATATTGGATTCATTGTGATATTGACCCAAATGGATGCTCCATCGAGATATATCATTTTTGTTTGTACGCAGACGGCTGATTTGCACTCTGCTACTGTGGGGATGATACTTTTTAGTTCTTCTGTTATTTTTGAATATGGTTCCAACTTGTCTACATTGCATCCTATTAGCTCATCTGAGGTTTTACCCATAAATTTCTCAAAAGAGGGGCTGCAAGCGAGCAGGGTGCCGTCGCTATTTTTGAACCAAACAATTTCAGCAATGTTTTCCAAAATAGCGTCTTGATATTTTTTACGCTTGTCGTATAGGGTATCTTCGACTTTTTTTTGTTCCGTTATGTCCCTGTTCGAAACCCGTCGTCCTAAGTATCTGCCATCATTTGTATAAAAAGGTACACAGGTATGCGAAATCCATTTTGTCTCGCCACTTTTTGTTACTATCCTGTATTGTAAATCGCTATGAGTGCTGTGCCCTTTTATGTTGGTGTGGCTACTTATGTGGTTTTGCCATGCAACTCTATCTTCTGGGTGTACTATTTTTTCTAATAATTCAAAACTCTGTTCAAATTCTTCTGCCTCGTAGCCTGTATGTCCCAGTGCAGATGGTGTCATATAAAGTATCTTTTTGTCTATAGAATCCGATAAATACTCCCAATCCCAAGTTGCATCCAAGACTAGTTTATAAAGATTCTTTTTCAGCATTTGCTATTCCCTAGGACTCTGGTGTTCTATTGTAAAAACAGAACCTATCTTTGCCGAGTTTTTTTGCTTCATACATTGCTGCATCTGCATGTCTTAGTATAGTATCTGAGTCTTGACCATCTTTTGGAAAGATACTGACACCGATACTGCAAGTCAAGCTATATGCTTCTATAAAATCTCTAGGTGACTCTCTTATGGCATTTATGATTCTACTGGCTATATTGGTTACAAACTCATCTTTATTGTTTATGCCATCTAGTAGCACTACAAACTCATCGCCGCCAAGTCTGGCAAATGTATCAACCTCTCTGATTAGTGGTTTTATTTTGGCTGAGCAATACTTGAGAATATTGTCACCAGCTTCATGCCCATATGTGTCATTGATTTGCTTGAAACCATCAAGGTCAATAAAGAGTAGGGCTAGTGAGTCGCCCCGTCTTTTTGCCATATTGATAGCTTGATTAAGTCTATCTGTGAGCAGTGCTCTATTTGGCAATCCAGTCAAATTATCATGATGCGCGTAAAATGCGAGCCTCTCTTTTTGATTTTCAAGCTCCATTGTTTTCTCTTGTACCATTGACTCGAGTTTCAAGTTTATTGCTAGTATTTCCGACTCGTTTTTCCGTTTGTTGTAATAAATGACCAGTAGTACCAATATTGCAAAAGTAAAAAATGCAAATGTTAGACTGGTATTCTTGCTTTTGTATATATCGGTTGTGTCAATTGATCTTAGAGAACTGAAGAGAATGAAATAACCAAGCGGCTTACCGTTTATGTCTGCTTGCCTGTAAGTGGTGACAAGATATCCTTCATCGCCATAAACGGCGAACTCTTTTTCTGAGATTATTTTTTCAACCCCGATTTTTTCAGCAAAGCGCACCAAGCTATCTTTTGCATTTTTGTTTGCCACATAATAATCACCTATAAATTTGTCAGAAAAAGGGTGGGTTAGTTGCTGTTTGTATTTTTTGTCGCCGATAACCAAGCAATCTATATCTTCTTGGGATAGCTTTATGGCAACCGAATTGAATTTTGCCATTGTTTCAAAAATACCAAGAAAAACATCGTTGTCAAATATCGGAACGAGTATTTTGTATGTCATATCAAATTTACCGATACCAATCGATGTCATAATCTTGCGTGTTTTTAGGGCTTCTCTGATGTCAGGTCGTATGCTCTTTAGGTCGTCTCCTTTGTAGCTTTCCCATGTTCTGTAGAAGCTTTTGCCATCCTTGT
>CAZNYV010000020.1:4728-19658 GCA_964577355.1 uncultured Campylobacteraceae bacterium | reverse complement strand
AAAAACTACTCAAATTTCTCAAAGGTGAAGAAGAGTGGCTCCGTCGCGGTGTCAAAGCTCGTTTGAAAAGAAACGAAGGGCGCAAGGCAAGAGTTATGAGTCTGCGAGAACAGGCAAAGAAAAATCCTTCTGCGATACGCAAAATCAAGCTTGAATTGGAGCGAGAGAGAAAACATTTCAATGCAGGGCAACAACAAAACCGCCAAAAACAGATGTTCGAGCTGGACAATATCTCCATAGCCTTTGGCGAGCGAACTCTCGTCAAAAACTTCAATTTGCGAATCCTACAAAAAGACCGTCTAGCGATAGTCGGCAAAAACGGTGCTGGCAAATCCACGCTTATCAAAGCCCTTCTCGGAGAAGTCCCATTGAGCGGTGGCAAAATCAAGCAAGGTGACTTCACCATGGGGTATTTTGACCAGAGCCGAACACACTTGGAAGATAACAAAAATATCATGGAAACATTCTGTCCAAATGGTGGTGACAGAGTCGAGGTGCAGGGCAAAAATATGCATGTATTCGGCTATCTCAAAAACTTTCTTTTCCCCAAAGAGTATCTGGACAAAAAAATCGGAATTTTGAGCGGTGGAGAGAAAAACCGTGTGGCACTTGCGCTACTCTTCACAAAAAAAGTCGATTTTCTCATACTGGATGACCCTACAAACGACCTCGACATCCCGACTATCAATATCCTAGAAGAGTATATTAGGAACTTTGAGGGGTGTGTGATTTTTGTCAGCCATGATAGATATTTTGTGGACAAGATGGCTGGCAAGCTACTGATATTCAAAGGTGATGGTATCATCGAAGAGAGCTATGAATCATACACAGAATATCTCGAAAATGAAAAAGAGCTGGCTGAGCTAGACGAGCTAGAGCAGGCAGGCAATAGCGAACCACAAAAAGAGCAAGCCATACAAAAGAGCGAGCCACCTAAAAAACTAACCTACAAAGACAAGCTGGATTATGAAAAGTTACCAGCAGAGATAGAGGCACTAGAGCTAAAAATAAAAGAGTTAGAAGATGGCTTGTCCAATCCAGAAATCTACCAAAAAGTAGGGCTTGCTACTTTGACAAAAGAGTTAGAAGAGACAAAAACATCACTAGATACAAAAGTCACTAGATATTTTGAGATAGAAGAAAAAATCGAGCAACTATGAGCAACATAGAAAACAAACAGTTACTACGAGAAGCGTTTTTGGAGTCCTGGATAGGGTTTATGGCTCTATCTTCATACCTCACGGCAGTGCTTACTGGAGCGTCTCAAATAACGATTGGCGGACTAGCTGTATTGACTGCTGTGCTATTTATGAATGGTTTTGCCAAATCAGAGCTATTTCTGACATCACAAGGGTCATCTTGGTGGAGAGGTCATCCATCGGTCACTTGGCTTCACCACATATCTGGAGAGGGAGAGATGGCTGGCGTCTTGATAGGTTTGATACTATTTACCAGCATCTCCTTGCGAGCTGACGCGCCACATATTCACCTGCCCATAGCTGGGGCACTCTCGCTAATAGGCATCATGAGTGCGGCAAATATGGCTATCAAAAAAGTCATCCCGATAATGGCATTTATAGAAAAGAGGCTTGGCGTCCAGATGGCGGTTTTTATCGGCGCACTCCTCAGTTCTATGACTGGTGCTGCGGCTTCTGTTTTTGTGTGTGAGTACTTCAAATCCAGAATAGATGAGCCAAACAGAGCTGACTTTGCTACAAAATTTGCAGCCGCTCTAGGTCTAGGAAACGGATTATTTCCTTTTGCTTCTCCACCAATACTAATTATCTGGACAACTATTCAGCAAAAGCTCGGCTGGGGAATAGGCTCTTTGTTATTGTTCGTCGGGGTTCCAGCTATTATTTACGCTTTTTTGATTACGCTAAAAATAGGCAGACTAGTATCCGCGAGAGAGAGCGGTGATGCAGCTGTCAAAATATCGCTCGGACACCAGTTGCCACTCCTGCTCGCAGTAGTTCTTGCAAATATTCTATCATATGAAGCTACCACGACAATGTTCTTGAATACTGTCGTTGGCGTAGTGGCTACTTTTCAAGCTAAAAATTTCAATGATAGATTTGGCTCTTGGATACTTGGAGCGCTCATTATCGCCCTCGAAATCATCGGGACGGAGGCGGAAGAATTTGTAGCTTGGATAGCTATTTCGTTGATTCCATCTGGCATACACACATTGTTGCTTGGGTGCATTTTGTTCTATATTACAGCATTTATTAGCCACTTTGCCGACAACGCCTTGGCTTCAAAACTAATCATCAGCGCCGCATTTGCCACTCCAGCCGCAATGCTTCATGGTGATTTTCTAGCAACATCAGTCATTTTGGGTGCTTTGGCAGGCGGTTTCGCCCTTATACCTGGGAATCTTCCGAACCTCCCAATATCCAGAATATTGTCAGTTGCACCAAACTTATGGCTAAAATCCGCCATGAAAATTTACTATTCTATGATATTCTTTTTCATATGGTTGGCAGGAGCATATTTTGTTATGTGATTTTGCTGCTCAAATAAATTTTGGTTGCGGGTTGGAAGATGTCTGAAGAAGCGAAAATACATATGGATGAGGAACTCTCAAAAAGACTAGATGCTGAAGATATTTTTTCTGCATTTTTCGAGAATTCAAACGAAGGCATATTGATGCTCAGTGTTACGGGCAGATTTACGATGTGCAACCGTGCTGGTGCAAATATTTTGGGGTACGAAGCAAGCGAGCTAGTAGGACGAGCGCTCTTTGAAATATCACCTGTCATGCAGCCACATTTGAACAAAAGCAGCTTTGATGCTATAGAAGATGTCTTTGACAATCTACTAACAGAGAACAAACACCGATTTGAGTGGTGTTGCGTATCAAAAGGCGGGTCAAATGTTATGCTAGAAGTCGTCCTTTTCTTGCTAAATAGGTCTGGGCGTCAAGAGATTTTTATGATGTGGCGTGATATTACCGAGCTAAAAAGACTCCAAAAAGAAAAAGAAGCCAACCAAGCAGTCCTCATCCAACAGACAAAACTAGCTGAACTAGGCAGTATGATTGGGGTTATCTCTCACCAGTGGAAGCAACCAATCAATACTATCTCACTTCTCACACAGTCGCTTGAAGATGATTTTGAAGATGGCGACCTAGACGCTGAAATAATGAAAGAGTTTGCACTCAGCATCAAGAAGCAGATTGACTTTATGACACATACGATGGATGACTTTAGGGATTTTTACAAACCATCAAAAGAAAAAACTACTTTCATCGTGACAAAAGTAGTCAAATCGGTGCTATCGCTACTAGAAGGACAGTTCCTAAAAGACACCATCTCTGTCACTTTTGAATCAGATGATTCACTCCAGAGCACTGGTTATCCAAGCGAATTCAAACAGGTAATCCTAAATATTCTGAACAATGCCCGAGACGCCTTCGAATCAAATGGCATAAAAGGCAAAAAAGTATATATCAAAATCGAACAAAAAGACGGGGCTATCGACCTGAGGATTCGCGACAATGCTGGTGGCATACCAGAGAATATCCTGACAACGCTATTCGACCCATTTGTCAGCACAAAAGGTGACAAAGGTACAGGTATTGGACTGTCGTTGTCAAAAACGATAGTGGAGAAAATGGGCGGGCACATCTCGGTCCAAAATGTAGAAAATGGAGCCGAGTTTACGATACAACTTCTCTTGGCTTGAAGACTCAGCAGGCCAAACTATATAACTGATATTCCTGTCTCATGTAGGGCTATCAGCTTCGCTTCTATCAGCTTTGTCAGGGCAAATTTGAAATTCTTTTTGCTGAGCGCAAATGCTTTCATGATTTCAGGAGCTTCACTTTTATAGGTAAAATTCATCTTTCCGCCATTTTTCTTTAACACCTCTAGCACCTTTTTGGAAGCAACATCCTTGCGCACTTCACCTATTGGCTGAAGCGAAATATCTAGCTTGCCATCCTCACGAACATGCTTCACATAACCAGTCATAGACTCGCCAACATAGACTTTCTGAAATATTTCACTATGAAAAATCATCCCCTCGTACATATTGTCGACAATAACCTTGAATCCAAGCGGAGTGTACGCCAACAACAAAAGCTTGACTTCTTGTTTTGGAACTAGTTTGCTCATATCCTTGAAAAGATACCTGCCAACATGTTCATCGCCAGCCAGTCTATCCGTAACCTTGTCATAGACTACCCTCAGGATTCTTTTGTCACCGATTCTAAATGGTGTTTTTTGGTTTTTTAGTGGCACGAACAAATCTTTTGGAAGCCCCCAGTTCACAAATGCGCCAAACGGTTCAGATGCTACAACTTCAAAATATCCAAACTCATCCACCATCGCCTTTGGTTTGTCTGTCAGGGCAACAAGCCTGTCCTCTGAGTCTGTCGTAACGAATACGCAAATCTCATCGCCAACCTTCATCTTCTTGGTAACATATCTGTTCGGCAACAGTATTGTCTCGCCATCTCCAGCCGTAAGGAACATACCAGGGTCTGTCTGCCTATCTATCTTTAGTGTATTCATCGCGCCTAGCTTGATTTGGTTGTCCATTTTGATTCTCTTTTTATGGGTATTTTTCGGATTATAGTCGTTTTTTGTTTGTTTTTACTTTTTTAAGACAGAGTTTAGTTTACAAGGCTCAAGTTTTCTGATATAATCACGCTAAAAAATAAGGTAGAAAATGGCAAAAAAGAGTCTATATGAGACACTAGAAATCTCACAAAATGCCGACCAAGACGAAGTAAAAAAAGCATTTCGTAAGCTGGCGAGAAAATATCATCCGGATCTCAACAAATCAAAAGAAGCAGAAGAAAAATTCAAAGAGATAAATGCCGCATATGAAGTTTTGTCTGACCCTGAAAGTCGCAAAAAATATGACGCTTATGGTGATGATATGTTTGGCGGACAGAGCTTCCATGACTTCTCAAGAGCTCAAGGTGGCAATGTCAACCTAGACGACCTCCTCAGAAGTGTATTCGGTGGTGGGTTTGGAGGCGGAGGCTCGAGAGGAGGATTTGGTGGTTTTGGTGGATTCGGAGGCGGTTACAATGAGCCTGATTTGGACATCAATGCAAGTACTGTCATACCTTTTGAAACAGCCGTACTCGGAGGGTCTAGAAAAATAAGCGTCGGCGGAGATAGCTTCGATGTCAAAGTACCTGCTGGTATCAAAGATGGTGAAACACTCAGAATCAAAGGCAAGGGCAGAGCGAGTGGCTCTCACGCTGGCGACTTATTGCTCAAAATCAGCATCTCTTCGAGTGATGAATACAAACGAGACGGCGACGATTTGACCAAAAACTTTGATATTTCACTAAAAACTGCTATCTTTGGCGGAAAAGTGACAATTGCAACACTAGATGGAGAGGTCGGGCTCAAAGTACCAGCTGGCACAAAATGCGGGCAAAAATTCCGCCTTCGTGAAAAAGGTGCAATCAATCGAAAAACAAAGCAAAAGGGCGATTTATACTTGCAAGCAAGCGTAATTATACCAAAGCCTGAAGAGCTAGAATCTGAGCTTTCAGAAGCGATGCAAAACAAACTACCATAAGGGGATACAATGCACGGCTATGAAGAACCAGTATATCAAATCAGCGTCGTGGCTACGATGCTTGGTATTCACCCGCAAACGCTTAGGCATTATGAGAGAGAAGAGCTAGTCGTACCGTCCAGAACAGTTGGCAAAATAAGAATATATTCACAAAAAGACATTGACGACATCAAGCTAATCATGAATCTAACAAGAGAACTCGGCGTCAACCTCGCTGGAGTGGACATCATCCTGAGACTCAAACACCGTGTGTATGAGCTAGAAAAATCTCTCGACAAGGTTCAAAGTGAGCTCAAAGTCAAAAAAACCGAAAGCATAATCCCGAAAAATCGCCAAGTGGTAGTCAAAAAAAGCAGTTTTAGCGTAACAGTAGTCTCAGACTAACGCAAAATCCGATCAACCATACATCTAGCACCATCGGATGCTAGGAACCCTTTTAGATTTTTTGAAATCTGTGCTATATCTGCATTTTTTATAATTCCTAGTATTGCATCCGCATCCAAGTCTGCTTCGTTCGCATAGTATGCCAAATTTTTATCGCTCAAATATCTAGCATTGTACTCTTGATGATTTGCGGCTGCATACGGATATGGCACAAAAAATGTCGGCAGAGCATTTGCAGCCAACTCAAAAAGAGCACTAGCTCCAGCACGCGATAGCGCAAAGTCTGCTTGTGAAATATATTTGATTATCTCGTTTGAAAACGGAAACACTTCTGCTTTTATACAGGCTTCTTGGTAGGCTTTCGTAACCCTCTCAAAATCTTTTACTCCTGTTTGATGAATAATAGAAATGCCCATATCTGCCAGCTCTGGAGCTATCTTTAGAGCTAAATTGTTTATTGCTACAGCACCCTGAGAACCGCCCAAAAAGATTATTTTTTCGACTTTTTTTCTCACCCTTGCCTTGTCAAAAAATTGTCTCGATACTGGATAATTTTTGCATGATGAGCCCTCCAAAAATGAGCTAAAGAACTCTTTTGCAAAAGGCTTTGCTATTGAATTTAGTTTCCCTACGACAGCGTTTTGTTCGTGTATAAACAACTCCGTTTTGCTGAGAATAGAGGCAAAAACCAAAGGTGCGGCGCTATAACCACCGACACTTAGGACTTTTTTGATTCCTTTTTCTTTGATGATACCCATACACATAGAACCATTTTTCGCTATATTGACGAGAGAGGACAGTTTTGCAAAGCCTTTCTTATTGACCACTCCGCCTGTGTTGAGAAATATCTTTTCACAAAAACCGTCATCATGCTCAAACCAAGATTTGTCCTGCCCATTTGAAGAACCTATAAAAATCGGCTTGATACCTCGTGCGTTCAGCTCTTCTTTTATGGCTTTCGCTATCATCAAATGTCCGCCAGTCCCGCCACCAGTTATAGCTATCATACTCTCGACCTTTTACTTATCATTATTACCATCCCTATCGCCATCGACATCGCAATCAGCGAGCTACCACCATAGCTAATAAACGGCACCGTGATACCTTTTATCGGCATAATGCCGCTGATGCCCAGAGAGTTCATCAGAAACTGTATCGCCATCATCGTAGCAATGCCGACACAAAACAGATAATACTCAGGGTTCTCGCTTCTGTTTGCTATCTTGAATATACGAAATACGATACTAAGAATCACCATACTAACCACAAATGCCCCAATAAAACCGCTCTCTTCTATAATTCCAGCAAGAATAAAGTCTGTATGAATATCGCTCACAAACCCGAGCTTGTACACACCCTCGCCAACCGTAGTGCCAAAAACCCCACCATTGTGTATGGCATTGATAGATTGCATAGCTTGATACCCTTCGTCAAGTCCGGTTTTTTCGACGCGTAGATAGTTGGAGAGAAAAGGAGGCAAGACCGATAGGATATAATCTTGGATGTTTGCCCACCACTGAAGCACCTTGCCAAGCCGATAACTAGAATAGACGATAAACACAATCCCACTCACAAACGCGCCACTGAGCAAGAGAAAAAACAGCTTGAAACTACTTCCAGCAAACAGTAGCATAATAGCCAGCGTAGCACTCATGACGATAGCCTGACCAAGGTCGTTTTGCAATACAACAACCAAAAATGCCATTATCGCCAACACCAGAAGATATGGAGCAAAGATAATAAACTCTTCCTTGATGGTTCGGTGTTGGGTATTGAGATAAAATTTCCTAGTGAAACTCCATGCTAGAAAATAGACAAATCCTATCTTGAAAAATTCGACTGGTGAAATACTGATTGGACCTAGTTTTATCCACCTTTTGGCGCCGTTTATTATCGGCACTATTGAGCCTGGAAGTATCGGCATTACCGCCATGATAACCGTAAAAATAACAAACATACTCCAGCCCATCTTCGGCAATGCTGTCTCTGGCGCAGATTTGGAGATAATACCTATCAAAAATATACAGATAATAGCCGTGATAAACTGTCTGATGAAGAAGTGAAACTGCGAGTATTCATTGTGTATGACAATATAAGAGGACATCGAATATGTAAACACCACACCAATAGTGATGGCGATAACGGTCAGGGCGAAGAGTACTTTGTCAGCCATTGTTCACTTTTTTTCTGTGGATTATAACACACTCATCTTTTTTTGATTGCACAACAAAAGCAACCATGAGTGCTATTCAAAAAATAGTAGTTTTTGGGAACGATTTTCGCTTGTATTTATCTTGAAACAACCTCAAAAACAAGGATTTAATATGACATTTGAAGTGAAATCGCCCATTCTAGGCTTCGATGACCTCAGAAGAGTTGAGCTAACAAAAGTCGATGACTTTTTCTCAAGCCTCAAAAATGCCGACGGCGCACTGCCTGCTTTTACAATTGTAAATCCATACGCACTCAGAGAGTATTCGTTTGATGTGCCAGCTAGTGCAAAAGTTCTTTTGGATCTAAAAGATAATTCAAAAGTAGAGGTTTATAACATTGTTGTCTTGCAAAACCCTATCGAAAAGTCTGCGGTGAACTTCCTCGCACCTTTGATTTTCAATATCGAAAACAAAACAATGGCACAAATAGTTCTCGATGGCAAAGAGCACGCCAACTATGGTGTAGCTGAAGAAATCGAACTATTTTTGAAAAAAGACTAATATATCTCCTGCCCTTGTTGGACTTAGGTTCTGCAAGGCACTTCCAAGCTCTGTTACTCGGTTTGTTTGCTTTTTTGACTATTTGGTATAATCCCATATTCAAAAAAACAATCCAAATTCAAAGACCAAAATGCCTTTTAGCTCTCTAAACTCCGAACAACTATCAGCCGTAAATGCGCCGAATGGAAACAATCTGGTCATAGCCTCAGCAGGTACTGGCAAGACCTCCACTATCGTAGCACGGATTTACAAACTCCTCACAAATGGAGTGCCACCAGAAAAAATACTGCTTCTCACCTTCACCAACAAAGCCGCTGGTGAGATGGTAAACAGACTCAAAAAACATTTCAACAAAGACCAAGTCTCCAAAATAACAGCTGGAACTTTTCATGCTTTCTCGCTCAAGTGGCTCAGGCAAAACAGCTTCAACATAGCACTCAAACAACCAAAAGAGCTAAAGAGGCTTTTTGAAACCGTCTATGACAGACACTACCCAGCTCTGAGATTTGGCGAGGCTCAGCCATACACATCAGTCTATTTATACGAATTTTACGAGAGCTACCAAAGCTCTTGTGAGCCAAATTTTGTGAAATTCATCGAAGCAAAAGCACCACACCAAAAAGAGTACGACGGTAGATATTTGTATATTTTTGAGGAGTTTGAAGCTCTCAAAAAAGAGTGTGGATTTGTCAGCTTCAATGACCTATTGGTCGTAGCTAGAGACGAAATCGCACTCAGGCATGGAGCAGACTTTTTTGAAGTTTTGGTAGATGAGTATCAAGACACAAACAATCTGCAATACTCACTAATAGAAGCTCTCCGCCCAAAATCACTATTTTGTGTCGGGGATTATGATCAAAGCATCTATGGATTCAATGGTGCAAATATCGAAATCATCGGCTCTTTTACCACTAGTAGACCAAATGCAAGTGTGTTCACCCTCTCCAAGAACTACCGCTCGCTATCACCTATACTCTCTCTAGCCGACAGAGTAATATCTCGCAATCCTAGGATTTACCCAAAAAAGTTAGAAGTCATGCGAAGTGGCGCTGGTGTGGCTCCTAGAGTATTGAACTTCGACGATACAAATATCCAATACTACACGATAGCTAGAATCATCGCCGAATCACAGACACACAAAGACGAAATAGCCGTGCTCTTTCGCAACAACTCCTCCGCCGACGGCATAGAAGCCACTCTCCGAGAATATGGGATAAAGTGTCGCAGAAAAGGCGGGGTGAGCTTCTTTGACGCTAGAGAGATAAAAGTAGCACTTGACATTTTCACTATCATCACCAACCCAAAAGACATCTTGGCATTTATACATATTTTCGAGTATGCACACGGCATCGGCGGGGCGATAGCAAAAGAGCTATATGATGGGCTGATGCTCCTAGGAAATGGCTCAGTGGTACACGGACTCATCCACCCTAGTAGCGAAGTCAAAAATCCATTTGAAAAGAGAAAAGCTGAGGATTTCGGGCTTTTTGGCGACTCATTTGAGCTGGGTAGTGTCTCACGCTTTCGAGATATGAATCTGGATGAAAGACTACTCTCAAATCCGATAATGAAACACCCGAAACTCACTCACGACTCTGTCAAATTTCTAGCTGATTTTTTTGAACTGGTACAAAAACTCTATCGTATAAAATCCCCACACGGCACTCTTTTGGTCATCAAGGAGAGCGGACTGTATGCAAATATAGCCGAGGGGCTCGCCAAAAGCAGAGCTACACTCAAAGACAAAAGTATCGATGAGAGAATATTTGAGGAGTCAAAAGAGAAGATTTACCGCAAATATATGCTGCTTCTCGACCTCTCAAAACATTACGAAGACAGACACTCATTCCTAAACGCGATGGTGCTTGGTGCTGGTGAGATGAGTGAGGGTGAGGGGGTCAATCTTCTGACGGTTCACGCATCAAAAGGGCTGGAGTTTGACGAGGTGTATATCATAGACCTCATGGATGGCAGATTTCCAAACACCAAGCTGATAGCCAAGGGTTCGAGTGTAGAGGAGGAGCGTAGGCTCTTTTATGTATCTGTCACTAGAGCCAAAAATCTGCTCACTCTAAGCTATGCTGGATATGACAAAATCAAGAAAAAAAGCTACCACCCATCAACTTTTCTACGAGAAGCTGGAGCGATACAGTAAGCTACTCGCTTTCGTCCTCAGAGTGCATTTTTTCTATCTTCATCATCAAATCAGAGATGTTTTTTTGCTCCAATCCGTTTGCTCCCAAAGCAATTTTTGCATATTTCATCGCTTGTTTTTGCTTCTTTTGTAGATAATAAAGTCTTGCTAGAGAGTAATTGGTATACTCATTTTTTGGCTCAAAATTGAGTGCATCTATATAAAAAAGTGTCGCGCCTCGATAATCACCCTCTGTCTCATAAATATTTCCCATGACACACAGCAGGGCGAACGAAACCTTGGATGTTGACAATAGCTCCATACCAAGCTTCTTTGCTTCCAATTTGTATCCGTACTCATACATTTTCGATATAGCAAAAGCGGTCGAGTTTTGTTCGGTATGAGTGGCATTTGTATCAGAACCCGTCAAGACAACGACAGAATCATCTTTTGGGATAGATAAAATCCCAAAACTAGCAAGCGCATCTACTGTTTTGGTGTTTGTTTTGCATTCTTTTGAAGCAACCATTCTTTTGTGCAGAGCTGTCTTGTTGATATCGAGATGGTTTGTCTTGATGACATTTTCTGCCACACTTTGGTAGTTGACATCCGCACATCCGCAAATCATCCAAAACAGCAATATTAGCACCGCAAAAGCCCTACTTATCACTCTCAAATTCTATCCTCTCGACTCTCACAAAGGCTTTTGTGATTTTATCAGTCGTGATGTCTATGTTTTCAACATCTTTGCTGACTTTGCTTATGTCACCTTTGAGTGATTGCCATCTTGTTTCAAATCTACCAAACTCTTCTGATAATTTTTTTAGTTCCGTTTGTATTGTCTGTGCTTGTTTTTGTGTCTCAACACTTCTGACTGCAGCTTGAGCTGTCGTGATAAGAGCTAGAAATGTCGTAGGAGAAGCGAGCCAGACTCGTCTGCTGTGCGCATAATCCACGATGTCATAAAAATTGGCGTTTATCTCAGCAAAAATCGCCTCCGCTGGCAAGAACATCACCGCCATATCAGCAGTTTCACCAGCTACGATATATTTGTTGGCTATATCATCAATATGCTTTTTGAGATTGGCTTTGAGCTCTCTAGCTGCGTCTTTTCTTGCTGATTCGTCAGTGTTTTGGTCGAACATTCGATTGTAGTTCTCCAGTGGGAACTTCGAATCTATCGCCATCTTGCCTATCGGGTGGGGCAAAAATAGAGTCGCATCTGGTTGCGAGCCTCCTTCTAGTTTTGATTGTAGTGCAAACATTGGACTATTTTCACCAAAGACTGATTTTAGCAGACCTTCTAGCTGTTTTTCACCGAAGATTCCTCTTGTTTTTTTGTCTGTCAAAACAGACTGCAGACTAACAACCTCGCCACTTAGTTTTTCGATGTTTTTTTGTGCTTCACCTATCGCGGCTATTGATTTGACTATCTCAGTAAAAGTTTCACCAGTTTTTTCGAACCCTTTGGTGAGTCTCTCTTCGACTTTTGTACCTATTTCGGTAAGTTTCAAATCAACTCTTTTGTTGAGTCCTTCTATGGCTAATTGATTTTCATTGCGGAAGGCGGTGATTGTATCGGTGATATTTTTGTTGGTTGATTCGAAAAAACCAAAGAGCTTGACACTCATTGCGTCACTTTTCTCGTTTTCGCTTTTTTGCAAAGCAACCCTCAGCTCGCCTAGCTCTTTTGCCATTTTTTCATTTTGTTCTGATAGCTTGGATTGGAGGAAGATGGCTAGTTCTTTTGTGTCATCACGATTGTCTAGTTTTTTGGCTAACAACACACCAGCTACAATATCAGCAACTGCCAAAAAAGCAATCGCTACAAAAATCATCTCATTACTCATCTGCTCTCCAACATTTTTATGGATAGATTATAGCGTTATTGTGAAAAATAGAAAGCGAGCGTGGAGTGTTTTTGAGAGTGGCACCCAAAAACGGGTGCCTAGAGATTACGCGCTGATTCTGATAGCCATATCGACTAGTCTGCAAGAGTAGCCCCATTCGTTATCATACCATGCCATGATTTTGATAGCCTTGCCATCAACAACTTTTGTCATATCTGTTACAAAAACCGTGCTTGACGGGTCAGTTCTGAAGTCCATTGATACTTTTTGCTCATTATCAATAGTCACGATTCCTTTGAATGCGCCGTTTGCCGCATCGGTAAATAGTTTGTTGATTTCTTCTGCAGTCGTAGCTTTTCTGACATTGACCACTAGGTCGGTCATAGATACATCTGGAGTCGGAACTCTGACAGAGTGACCATCTAGCTTACCTTTTAGGTGTGGGAGCACCTTGCCGATAGCTTTTGCCGCGCCCGTAGTCGTAGGGACGATGTTTGCTGCACCTGCCCTGCCTCTTCTTCTCTCTTTTTTGTGGATGATGTCAAGGATGCTTTGGTCGTTTGTATAGCTGTGGATAGTTGTCATCAAGCCGTTTTCGATACCAAAAGCATCGTCAAGGATTTTTACCATCGGAGCTAGACAGTTTGTAGTACATGACGCATTTGAGATGATTGCCTCACCTGCATATTTGTCATCATTTACGCCCAGAACAAATGTCGGAGTATCATCCTTCGCTGGAGCAGAGAAGATTACTTTTTTGATTCCGTTATCTATGTGGCATTGTACTTTTTCTTTTTCTAGGAAAAGACCAGTACACTCGAGCATAACCTCAGCGCCTTCGCTTGCAAACCTAAGTGCTGCAGGGTCTTTTTCGCTAAAAAGTCTAATTTTTTTGTTATTGATTACAAGAAAATCACCCTCTACTGCCACAGTTCCACCAAATCTCCCGTGTACCGTATCGTATCTCATCAGATATGCAAGCTCTTCTGCTGGAGCTAAGTCGTTGATTGCAACTACTTCAATGTCGCTTCTCTCAGCGATAACCCTCATAACACATCTGCCTATCCTACCAAAACCATTTATCGCTACTTTTAATGCCATCTCGTTCTCCTTGTATTTGATATTTTTGATTATAACACAGACTCTTTGTCTATATTGTTACAATAAACCTTTTGCTCTTGTGGCAACATTTTCAGCAGTAAAACCAAAATGCTTGAACAAATCAGAATCCTTACCGCTCGCACCAAAGCTTTCCATGCACAAAACATCATCTGCGATTTTGTACCACTCAAGACCACTTGCCGCTTCTATCGCCAACACTTTTGTTGACGGGTCGATGATTAGATTTTGATACGCTCTATCCATTTTTGTGAACACATCAAAACATGGCATACTGACTATATTTGTCGCTATTCCCTCTGCTTCTAGTAGTTTTGCACCAGCTAGTGCGATTTCTACTTCGCTTCCTGTCGCTACAAGTGTGATTTTGGCATCAGGCGCTCTTTTTAGCAAATATCCACCATTTCTCATTTCACCCTCAGTAGCTGTCTGGTCAAGCACTGTCAGCCCTTGTCTTGACAACACAAACACGCTTGGTCCATCATAGCTAAGCGCACTTTTCCATGCCGCTATATTTTCATTTGCGTCCGCCGGTCTGAAAACTAGCAAGTTTGGCACAGCTCGAAGTGAAGTCAAATGCTCTATGGGCTGATGAGTTGGACCATCTTCACCGACACCAATACTATCATGCGTAAAGACAAAAAACGCTTTTGCCCTCATGAGAGCAGCTACTCTCACGGCTGGTTTTAGATAGTCTGAAAAAACAAAGAATGTTGAGCAGAACGGTGCAAACAAACCATACAGTGAGAATGCATTTGTAATAGCTCCCATCGCGTGTTCTCTGATACCATAGTGAATGTTTTTGCCAGTTGGGAAATCGCCTAGACCTTTTAGCTCAGTTTTGTTTGATGGACCAAGGTCAGCACTACCACCGACAAATGAAGGCACAGCAGTTGCGATAGCATTTAGGATTTGACCATTTGAATCTCTAGTGGCTACTTTTTTGCCGACCTCATAAGCTGGATAGCTCACAGATTCAAAATCAGGATTTGATAGACGAGATAGCAAATCGCCTTTTTCTCTCTCTGGAAGCTCAATCAGAAGCTTGTTCCATTTGCGCTCTTCCAAATCACCTTTCTCCTCAGCACATCTGAAGCGAACAAGCACATCTTCTGGCACACAAAAACCACTATTGTCAAAACCAGCAGCTCGTTTTGATTTTTCTATTTCGTCAGCTCCAAGAGG
>CAZNYV010000020.1:0-4718 GCA_964577355.1 uncultured Campylobacteraceae bacterium | reverse complement strand
GCGCCATGCGTATGGTGAGAGCCTTCCATTGTGGCCGCACCCTTGCCTATTTTGGTTCTGGCTATGATGATATATGGAGAATCAGCTTTTTTTGCTCTGACAAATGCAGCATCAATAGCCTCAAAATCATGCCCATCAATAGTCTCAGACTTCCAGCCCTGAGCTTCAAATCTTTTGGCTACATTTTCACTAAAAGCTACAGACAAATCGCCCTCGATAGTAATGTCGTTGCTGTCATAGATAACAACAAGATTGTCTAGTTTGCTGTGTCCAGCTAGACTTGCGGCTTCATAGCTTATGCCCTCTTGGAGGTCGCCATCGCCACAAAAACAGTACACTTTGTGGTCAATAACTTTAGCTGTTACATCATTTAGTAGGTTTCCTGCATATTTTCCAGCCATCGCAAAACCAACTGCATTTGCAAAACCCTGTCCTAATGGACCAGTTGTCACCTCAACACCATCGACATGCCCGTATTCTGGATGTCCCGCTGTGTTTGAACCTAGTTGTCTAAAGTTTTTAAGCTCATCAAGTGAAACTTTGTACCCCCAAAGGTGTAGCATCGAGTATATTAGCGCACTTCCGTGCCCACCAGAAAACACCAATCTATCGCGATTGAGCCATTTTGGATTTTTTGGATTGTGCTTGTAGTGCGAACTAAAAACAGTGAGAATATCCGCCATACCCATAGGCATTCCAGGGTGTCCAGAATTTGCTCTTTGCACCATATCTACGGCTAGAAACCTAATTGTATTTGACATTTTTTGAAGCATTTGTGATTCTTGCATATCTATTCCTGATAAAAGTTAAGGGGCGAATTATACAAAAACAAAGCAAATTTATATATTAGTCCGTTTGCCAGCTTTTTACTCATTTTCGCTACAATTCCCGCTCAAAATTTTATATCATTCAACAAGGAGTAGAAATTGGTAGAACTCGATTATTACGAGGTTTTGCAGGTTTCAAAAAGTGCAAATCAAGACGAAATAAAAAAAGCATATAGAAAACTAGCAATGCAATACCACCCTGATAAAAATCAAGGCGACAACGAAGCTGAAGAAAAATTCAAGTCAGTCAACGAAGCATACCAAGTCCTAAGCGACGAAGAAAAACGCTCAATCTACGACAGATATGGCAAGGATGGACTAAACGGTCACGGCAGAGGCGGTGGTGGCGGATTTGACTTCGGCGACATCAGCGATATTTTCAGCTCTTTCTTTGGGCAAGCTAGTGGTGGCGGAGGCAGAAGACGACCTGTAGATAAATTCCAGCTCGATACCGCAGTAGAGCTCGAGCTTGCATTCAACGAAGCTATCTTTGGCTGCAAAAAAGATGTCAAGTACAAAGTCAAAAAATCATGCGACGATTGTAGTGGAAGCGGTGCAAAAGGTGGCAAGGTAGAGAAGTGTAGAGATTGTGGTGGCAACGGTCAAGTGCATGTTAGACAAGGGTTTATGACTTTTTCTCAGACCTGCCCGAAATGTCGAGGCGAGGGTGAGATTGCAGCAGAAAAATGTCCTAAATGCAAAGGCAAAACATACACCGAGGTCGAAGAGACTGTAAGCGTTGATATTCCAGAAGGTATAGACAATGGCAACAAAATCAGAGTAGCAAAAAAAGGCAACATGTCAAAAACCTCTGAGAGAGGTGATTTGTATCTGGTTATCAAAGTCAAAGAAGACGAGAAATTTGTCCGAGATGGGGATGATATTTATCTCGAAATGCCAGTATTCTTCACTCAAGCACTTCTCTCTGAGAGTATGAAAGTGCCAGCACTAGGAGACGAAGTCGAGCTCAAGCTAAATCCGAGTGTCAGAGACAAGCAACACTTTGTTTTCAGAGAAAAAGGGGCGACAAATGTCCGCTCCAAAAGACGAGGAAACTTCATCGTTCAAGTCAAAATCACATATCCAACCAAGCTAACCGATGAGCAAAAAGAGCTGGTAGAGAAGCTGCACACTAGCTTTGGATTTGATGGTCACCTAGAGCACAGCGAAGTTAGCTCACTATTCGAAAGAGTCAAGGGCTGGTTTAGCTAACCCTTGAGACTATTTGAGACGCCGTTTTTGTTAATCATAAAATAAATCGAAGGCAGTATAAAAAGCGTCAAAATCGTAGAGCTTATCAGCCCTCCTATCATCGGGGCTGCGATAGCTCTCATCACCTCACTACCGACTCCACTGATATACATTATAGGCAAAAGTCCAGCTAGCAGGGAGAATACCGTCATTAGCTTTGGTCTGACACGATGAGCTGAGCCTTCGATGCAAGCCATTTTTAGTTTTTCAATATTGACCACTCCTTGTTGATGCTCTACTGATTTTTGGATATACACTATCATCACTATCGCAGTCTCAGCCGCCACGCCAAGGAGCGCCAAAAATCCTACTACAACAGCGATACTCATATCCAGCCCTAGCAGTTTTACAAATATTATTCCACCACTAAATGCAAAAGGTAGAGTAAAAAATACCAAAAGTGTGTTTTTAATATTTTTTAATGCTAAATATATCAGAGCAAACGACAACACAAGGCATATTGGTATGATTTGACGGATACTTTTGAGTGCTGCTTCTAGGTATTCGCTATGTCCCGCCCATTCATAAAAAGAACCATTTGACAGTTTGATACCAGACAGCAACCCTTCAGCTAGCTGTTTATAACTATCCGAGGAAATATCAGAAGATGGCATAATATAGACATAGTTGACAAAAAGCCCTTTTTCGCTTTTTATCTCCGATGCCTCCTCGCTAAATCTGACATCCGCCAAGCTCTCCAAAGAGGTGAACCCAAGAGCTGTTTTTACTGGGAAGTTCTTGATTTTATCAATATCATTCCTGTACTCACTATTAGCACGAAGACTTATAGGATAGCGCTCCGCTCCCTCATACATCATATCCACTTGCATACCACCTATGCCGTAGCTTATCTGGTCAAAAAACTCCTCTTTTGTGATTCCATACCTAGAAATCTCATCGCTTTTCGGGTCAATATTGAGATAATACCCAGTACTAGCCCTCTCTGCAAAGGCTGTTGAAGTTTGTTTGAGTGACTTTAGCTTTGACTCTATCTGGGCGGATAGCTCTTGTATCTCTTCAATGCTGTTGCCGTACACCTTGATGCCAAGAGGCGTTCGAATACCTGTCAGCAACATATCTATTCGTCCCCGTATCGGATATGTCCAAGAGTTGGTCAGCCCTTCCACTTGAAGCTTGCTATCCATCTCTCTGAGCAGACTCTCACTTGTCACACCTTCTCGCCACTGCGATTTTGGTTTTAGCGTGATTATTGTCTCTATCATCGACAAAGGCGCTGGGTCTGTCGCGCTATCAGCTCTGCCTGCTTTGCCAAACACACTTTTTACCTCTGGAAAACTTTTTATGATTTCGTCTGTTTTTTGTGCCAACATTGAAGCAGTATCTATTGAGATGCCATATGGAGTGACTGGCATATACATAATAGTCTCTTCATTGAGGGACGGCATAAACTCCCATTTGAGAGTTTTATAAAGCGGATATATCGAGACAATGCCGGCCAGCAATAGTGCCAAAACAGGCGCTCTCATCCCTAATATTTTGGTCATTATTCTTGTGTAATTGAAGATAAAAAATCTGTTAATAGGATTGTCAAGCTCCGACGGAACTGGCTTTGTCAGAAAAACAACACACAGTACGGGAACAAGCGTTATCGATATAACTGCCCCAAAAAACATTGCAAAGCTTTTTGTAAAAGCAAGTGGAGAAAAGAGAGCGCCCTCTTGTCCATTTAGGGCAAAGATGGGGACAAAAGAGACTAGCACAAGCAAAAGCGCAAAAAATATCGGCACTCCGACCTCTTTTGACGCCTCTGTAATAGCCGCCACTCTATCGCTCATAGATGGATTTGGACTGTTTTGTTGCAAACTATGCAAATGTTTGTGGGTATTTTCTACTATCACGATACCAGCATCAATCATAGCTCCAATGGCTATTGCGATACCACCAAGGCTCATGATATTTGAGCCAATTCCAAAGGCTTTCATACTCATTAGCGTCATAGCAATCGTAAGCGGAAGTGTTATGATGATAATGAGAGAGCTGCGGAAATGGAACAAAAAGACGAGTGAAATGATAGCGACAGCCAAACTCTCTTCGCTCAGGGTTCTGATAAGCGTAGCTATAGCATGCTCGATTAGCTCACTCCTATCATAAACTATCGACAAATCAACACCGTCAAGCTTCAGCGTGCTCAATTTTGCCTTGACGGCACTGATTACTTTGTAGGCATTTTCACCGTATCTCGCTATGACGATACCGCCAACACTCTCGCCATTGCCGTTTAGGTCTGCGCTTCCTCGTCTCTCATTTGGAAGCTGATTCACACTGCCTATATCTGAGATTTTGACCGCCTGCCCGTTCTCGCTCTTGATAAATGTGTCTGCTATTTGATACTCGTTCTGATAGAACCCTTTTGTCTGAACAGCATTTTCAAAGCCGTTTTCGATAAGCACCCTGCCAGAATCATTTGTGTTATTAGCTTTAAGAGTGCTTGCTATATCCATCATACTGATGTCAAAGCTCGCTGCCCTTAGCGGGTCAATCGTCACTTCATAGTTCTTTTTGAAGCCACCGACACTTGCAACTTCACTCACCCCAACCACAGACAACAATGCATATCGAAGAGTATAATCTTGCAAACTCCTGAGCTCCGAGAGCTCTTTTTTGTCGCTAGTCAGAGCA
>CAZNYV010000019.1:0-20121 GCA_964577355.1 uncultured Campylobacteraceae bacterium | reverse complement strand
AAGATATAGCAGGCATCGCGGCTAGCTTTCAGAGAGTGGCAGTCGAACATCTACTTCACAAGCTAAATATGATTTTTCGCTCCAAAGCGCCAAAAAATTTCGCTATCGTAGGAGGAGCCGCCGCAAATGGCTATCTCAGGACAAAAATTGAAAAACTCTGCCACAAGTATGGCACAAACCTAATCTTGCCAGAACTAAAATATTGCTCCGACAACGCGGCTATGATAGGCAGAGTCGGTGTGGATATGCTTGAGAGAGGTTTGTTTACCGAAGTAGAGTTGCTTGAGGCAAAATCAAAGGGCTCTGTTTAGAAAATAATATTACTCTAGGATTGAAGTAGTAAAATCGTAATTTAAATTATCAAATAGGAAAACAAATGGCTGGTTGGCTCATAGAATTAAAATATTTACTAAACAAACTTGGGCATAAATTCGGTATTGGTACAAGACTTATCATAATAGTATCTCTACATATTTTGATTATTGCTGGAAATGCGTATATTGCCTACACCGGCATAAATAAAATTGAGAAAGATACGAAAATTATTAATTATAGCGGCATGATAAGAGGTGGAATTCAAAAGGTATCAAAACTCGAAACCAACGGAATTGTCGCCAAAGATGACATCGCAAAAATCGACTCATTATTTAACGGTTTTTTGGTTACCGACAGACAAGACCTTTTGGCGCACAACATGAATGCTTTTATTGGTCAGCTTGAAAACCTACAGAGCGAGTGGCTTATACTCAAAAAAACAATTAATAATTTTCACTCAAACCAAAGCGAATCCAACAGGGCGTCTATTGTTAGCCAAAGCGATAGATGCTGGGATGCTGCAAATCAGACTGTCTATATGGCTCAGGCATTATCCGAAGCAAAACTATCTATGTTTCAAATAATGTTCCTAGTGTTTTTTATAGACTTCCTACTCATTATTGCAATTATTTGGCTAATAAATTCAACCGTACGACACAATCTTGAGGTTGTTTCAAAAATCGATGCTTTGACTGGAATTTATAATAGAAATGTTTATAACGAAGAGGTATATCTAGAAATCGAAAGATGCAAACGATATGGATATGTTTTCTCAATGATTCTTATTGATATTGATTTCTTCAAACAGATTAACGACAACTATGGTCATGACATCGGAGATAATGTACTTAAAAACACTACTGCTGTAATCTCCAAAAATATAAGAAAAACAGACTTGTTTTGTCGCATAGGCGGAGAAGAGTTTGTTATTATGGCAACTGAAACAGATTGTGATAATGCAAGGATTTTATCCGAAAAAATTAGAACCGAGATAGAGAGTTACGATTTCGGTATAAACAGACAAGTTACCATCAGTATAGGCTTGACATCATTACAGACAGATGATACAAAAGATACTATATTCAAAAGGTCTGACGAAGCTTTATATCAATCCAAAATAAATGGTCGAAATAAAATTACTACTTTATAATCATAAACACTGATTTGAATTCAATCAAGATTTGCAAATGCCAAGTCTATTTTATCGAGTCCCGATTGCAGATTGTCTCTACTAGTAGCAAAATTGATTCTATGAAATGAAGTTGACTTGCCGCCAAAGAAGAAATCTCCACCGCTAAGCCCCACTTTTGCCTCATCAAGTAGCTTGTGTCTGATTTGTGAGTCGCTTAGCCCACTCGGAGCAAAATCAATCCAACCTAGATATGTGGCTTCTGGATTATAAAATTTGGCATAACTCTTGTCTGTGAAAAATTCTTTCACAAAAGCTCTATTGTCAGCCAGTAAAGCAAGTAAGCCATCCAGCCACTCCTCACCACCATTGTATGCGGCTTTCAATGCTTCTATACCAAATATATTCGGCAAAGTGATATGCATAGCACTTGCGAGTTTATAAAACGAGTCTCTAGTTTGAGTATCTTTAATAATGGCGTATGCCACATTTAGACCGGGGAGGTTGAAGCTTTTTGTGGGAGCAAACAATGAAATACCGCCGTCATAATCAAGAGCATAAAACGGATGGTGTCGCACTCCGTCAAAATATATGTCCGAGTGAATTTCATCAGAGATGACTCTACATCCATACTGCGCGCACAACTTTGCCAATCTCTCAAGCTCAAAAGCCTTCCATGCCCTACCTATCGGATTGTGAGGGTGACAAAATATAAGAACTTTTGGACGGTTTGCGCTCAAGCTACACTCTAGCAATTCAAAGTCAATCGAGCAGTCGTCTCCAAGCACAAGCGGAACTTCAACCACTTTTCTCAAGGTAGCTCTCGGTACACTAAAAAATGGTCCATATACTGGTGAAAACAGCATAACTGCATCATCCAAGCCAGTTAGCATCTCTATTGTGGCAAAAATCGCGGACACGACACCATTTAACGGAACAATCCACTCTCTCTTGACATCACAACCGTACCTGCATTTATGCCAACCGATTATGGACTCAAAAAACAAATCATCCACAACAGGATAGCCATAGAGCGCATGTTGTTGTCGATTTTGCAGAGCTCTTTTCACCGCATCACAAACTTCAAAATCCATATCCGCCACCCAAAGAGGAAGCAGGTCGTCTCTATGAAATAGCTCTGAGTAACCGTCCCACTTGAGAGAGTTTGAGTTTTTTCTATTTAGGGCAACTATTTTTTCCGCCAAACCGTCATCTCACTAGAAAAATGGTTGAAACCGTCAGTATGGCTTTTGCTGACAAACTCAATATCAACTACTTCGCCAACCTCATCAAAATTGAGCTCCAATATTTTTCTGATATTTGGGAGGGCTGAGTGTGCATCATTTGATAGCCAATCTTGTTTCTTTGTGTATCGTTCATTCCAATTATATGTTGATGCCAGAACGAAGATTCCGCCAGACCCAAGTCTATTATGTATCCCCGATAAAAACTTGACAGGTGAGTAGAGTTTTTCCAATAAATTTGCAGCAACTATAAAATCAAATTCTGCAAAAACTGGCTTTAGATTGCAGCTGTCTCCCTGCCAAAATTTGACTCGCTCTCTCATTTGTGGCGTAATACCAAAATCATCAGCACACACCTCTTTTTTCTCTCCGTTACTACTCACATATCTAAATCTACCATCTTTTTTGATATGTTCACCACACCTAATAAATCTAGCAGAGAAATCAACTCCTATGACCTCTTCAAACACTCTAGCAAGCTCAAAACTACTCCTGCCAACAGAGCATCCCAAATCCAAAACTCGCCCCTTACCAACTCCTTCGTCAATATCAGCCACTACTTGAGCGATTTTTGTAGAAAAATTATTCATACTGCCATAGCCAAACTCTAGGCTTTCAGTCACTTCCGAGTCATTTTCATAGTTTGCATTTGTATCTTCGAGTGGATTGTTACTACTCACATATCTGAATCCAGCATGCTGGAAAAAATGCCGTCTGAATGCATATCTAGCTGATGGCAGGCTCTCATTTCCAGTAGAAATAAACGAGCCCCCTTTTATTAGATTGTGCCTATCATCAAAAGTAGGGACTGAAAAATCATCATAAACCGAATGCACTTCAAATCCGTCAAACGGATAAATAGGCGTCTCACACCACTGCCAAACATTTCCAACAACATCATAAAAATCACCATGTGCAAAAGTATCAACTGGACAAGCCGAGGCAAAGTGTTCGAGATTTATATTTGCTCTAACACCACTCTCACTCGACAAAACAACATCAACAGCACCAGAATACTCTAACAATCTGTACCACTCAGCCTCTGTCGGAAGCCTGAGATTCTGTGATGTTCTAGCCCCTAACCAATTGCAATATGCTTTTGCCTCATGGTAATTGACATCGACTGGCCAATCCATTGGCATATCAATGACACTATTGAGAGCTCTGTATTTATAGCTCAAACCATTGCGATGCCAGAAGCATGGGATTATCGCACCTGTAAACTTTCTCCACGAGAGCCCCTCGTCACTCCAAAACTCATCTTTGCCGTATCCGCCATCACGAACAAACTCCAAAAACTCGCCATTTGATACAAGATATTTTGAAGCCAAAAAACCGTCCAATTTGGTCTCAAAATATCCGTATTCATTGTCCCAACCATAATAGTCGTCAGTTCGCTTTTTGCCAAGCTTCACAACACCGCCAGCGACATTTAGGAGTTCGTTTGTTGGTGGATTTGAGCTTTTGGTGCAGAGTTTGAATATCTCACTCTCTTTTAGCAACCCAACATCCAATTGTCTCATCAAAACACTACTAGTCTCCAAATGAATCCGCTCATGCTCAATCCCCATAAGCACTATCCAAAATGGATCGCTCCAACAAATAGGTAGTTTTAGAGGCTCGGTTTTTATGAACTCAACCACTATCTCTTTGACCTTTTCGCGATAAGCTCTAGTATCTGCAACGCTTGGCCATGTGTAATTGCTAGAGTTCAAATCATCCCAACTCATCTCGTCAACACCGATAGCAAAAATAGACTCAAATCGCTCATTGACTCGTGAGATTTTGCCAGTAAAAATGAGTTTATTTATATAAAATGCAGCAGTGTGACCAAAATAAAAAATGATAGGGTGTCGCAGTTTTTCTGGTTGTTCATAAAAGACGGAATCGTCTAGCAGAATATCAAAAAGTCGTTCGTATATTTCGTATGTTTTGAGGAAGTAGTCCAAGACCTCGGCTCTTTTTGCTTCTGCATCGGAGCCGAGTAGGGATAGATTTCTACAGAGTAGATTTTGCATTTTGTTGATTAATAAAGACCGACTTTCCCGTCTTTTCTTTGGTACATTACTCTTGTTTTGCCATCTTTTTCTTCAAATACTATAAAAGTAGAACCTGATAGTTTGAATACTTCCAATGCCTCTTCGATGCTAACTGGTTTGTCAATATCAAAATCAGCTGGCACTATCTCATGGTCAAGGTCATCTCTCTCCACTGATACCATCGGCACATCTTGTCTAGCGTGTACTTTGTGGCTTTTTACTTTATCATGATGACGGCTAAGTGCATTGTTCGCCCTGTGCATTGCTTTGTCTATCGCTGCAAACAAATCTCTGTCAGTTTGTCTAATCACAACAGTATCTTTGCCAGCTAGTTGAAATACTATTTCGGCTTCAAAACCTTTGTTGTGTTTTTCATGAGACGACAAGATAACCTTCACACCAAGCATATCCAAATGGAATTTGTCAGCGTGCGAGACTACTTTCTCTGCGTGATCCCTGATAGAATCTGTCAACTCAAAATGTTTTGTAACAATGCTAATGTTCATAACGATCTCACTTATATAGATTTAGATGGGTATTGTATAAAAATAGGGCTAAATCGACATAATCGACCAGCCCTGTGTTGAAAAAGAATTTTAGAAACCGCTAACTTGCAGGTAACTGTAGATAAATTTGAGTAGCCAATCAACATTTGCCATAGCAAATATTGAGAATATCGCCGACACCCCAATGATTAATTTAAACACCGGTGTGACATTGTTATAGTACATTGTCCTGTCGTTTTGTGACGGGTCTCTGAGGAACATATAAACAATCAGCTTGACATAGTAATAAACCGCAATAGCACTATTGAGAAGCATAATAAGCGCCAGACCAATATAACCCTCAGCAACGGCAGAGCTAATCAAGAAGAATTTACCCCAGAATAATCCAAACGGAGGTACACCAGCAAGGCTTAGCATAAATATTGCCATACAAATAGCACCTATCGGTGATAGGTAAACCATTCCACTGAATTTGGTAAACGGATGGTCAAATCTGCTATGGAATACTTTGTTTTTGTGTCTTGAAATCCAAAGCATAGAAAATGCTCCAAGATTTGCAAACATAAAGAGTGTCCAGTATAAAAATAGTGCTGAGTTGGACTCAGTTGTGCCAACAAGTATGGCAACAAGCACAAATCCAGAGTGAGAAATAGAGCTAAATGCAAGCATTCTTTTGACTGATTCTTGTACAAGAGCCAATATATTACCAATAGTCATCGTCGCAACTGCAGACACAATAAGAATATCTCTAACCCAAACAATATCCATCTGAACAAGTGTTTCAAAAAGCCTAATCATTATAACAAGACCAGCCATTTTAGGCACAACTGACATATATGCTGCAAGTGGCGCACTAGCACCCTCGTATACATCTGGCGTCCATGTGTGGAATGGAACAATTGAAAGCTTGAAAGCAAAAGCGGAGAGAATAAACGCCAGGCTCAAAAGAAGTATTCCATAGTTGTCAAAGTTTGATTTTTCAAAATTTGACAGTGCTACAGTTATATCAAGTGAACCACCAGCAAGATAGAATAGCGCTATACCAAAAGCAAAAAATCCAGCTGCAAGCGAACCCATTGTGAAGTACTTAATAGCACCCTCGACAGACCTGTCACGATTGTGCATTGCGATTAGAGTGTAAAGAGCTAGGGATGCAGTCTCAAGACCAACAAAGATAAGTGCTAGATTTGTCGTAGATACCATGATTTGGAAACCAGCTACAACGAACAAAAATAGTGAATAAAACTCTGGCATCTCAAACTCGTGGAACCTTTTTGAAGTAAGCCCAAGAGGTATAAAGAGTGACGAAGCCAACAAAATGATAATCTGAGAAAGTGTAGACGCCCCATCAACAACCAATAGACCCATATACCCTTTTTGACCAATACTCATACCAAGAACGCTAAAAAGCGCGCAGATAGTGAATGTCATCGTAGCGATTGTATTGAATAGTTTACCAGTTGGCTTGATCAGATCAAGAACCAGTAAAAACAGCGCTCCACCAATAGTAATCAAAACTGGAGTCAAGCTGGCAATATTTAGTGCCGCAAAATCTATAACAACTGGTGTCATTACTTGCCTCCTTTGATAGTATTAAACTGCATAAGCTTCTCTTTTGTCTCTGGCAGTATTGATTTTTTGTACATCAAGTCAAGCAACATCGCTGCGCTTTTTTGTGCTGGTTGCAGGATTGGTTTTGGATAAACACCAAGCACAACAACCAAAATAACAAGCGGAACAAGCCCAGCAATTTCTCTTGGCATCAAATCTTTTAGTCTGAGCGTCCTCTCGTTTGCAGGACCAAAGAATGTGCGTCTAAATATATTTAGCATATAAACAGCGCCAAGAATAATAGTTGTTCCAGCAAGTGCTGTTAACCAAGGGTTGACTTTGAAGAAGCCAACCAAGCTCAAAAACTCACCAACAAATCCGATTGTCAAAGGTAGTCCAACGGAGCCCATAAGCATAATTCCAAAGATAGTCGCATACTTTGGCATTGTTGTGGCTATACCTCCAAATTCTGACATCATTTTTGTATGCATTCTAGTATAAATAACACCTACAAGCATGAACAGCGCGCCTGAAACAATACCATGGCTAATCATTAGAAAAATCGAACCAGATATACCCTCAACATTCATCGCGAATATACCAAGAACAATTACACCCATATGCGAAATTGAGCTATATGCTATAACTTGCTTTATGTCTTCTTGTGCAAATGCAATCATCGCCGTGTAAATAACCATAATAATCGCAATAATCGCTACTGGAATTAGAAAGTAAACACTTGCATCTGGAACAATCGGAAGATTGAATCTCAAAAAACCATATGTTCCCATTTTGAGCAGTACTGCCGCCAGTAGCACAGAACCAACTGTTGGCGCTTGTCCGTGAGCATATGGCAACCAAGTGTGGAATGGAAACATTGGGACTTTGACAGCAAAACCAATAAAAAATGCCAAGAACAGCCAAGCCTGAATACCAAAAGGCAAGATAAGCATATGCCAATCAAGTATAGAAAAACTCCAAACACCAGTAGCTTCATGGAATGCACTTCCAATATAGATAACACCAAGAAGCATAATAACAGAGCCAGTAAATGTATACAAGAAGAATTTGATAGCTGCATATATTCTTTTGTGGGCTCCCCATGCACCTATAATATATAGCATAGGAACCAAAGATAGCTCAAAGAAAATGTAGAACATGATAGCGTCAAGTGCTACAAAGAAACCTACCATTGTCATTTCCATAAACAGTAGCGTAATAATCATATTCTTGATATTTTTTAGCTCTTCAAGAGCTACCATCGCTATAAATGTCATAAAAGTTGATAGCACCAATAGGTATATTGAAAAACCATCTACGCCTACAAAATAACTAATACCAAAACTAGGGATAATTGCTACCTTTTCTACAAACTGAAACTGTGCGATTGTAGAGTTGAAATGTAGCAAAGCGTACAAAGAGATAATAAACTCAATGGCAGTAGCACTAACACCATAGGCTCTAATATTTTCTTTCGAAACAAAAGCTCCTAAAATTCCAGCTACAATTGGAAACAAAATCAAAATGGTCAAAATATTGTTCATCATCTCTCCTTAACTCGCTACTACGCTATACAAAAATGCAAATGCTAGTAGCACAACAAAACCTGCAACCATCCATCTGAGCATTTTGGATAGATTTCCACTTTGGACAGACGCTCTCGACTTCTCACCACTATTGTAAATAGTATGAGCGATAGCATCTACAACCATATCTATTATTCGAAGGTCTATCTGTTTCCAAGCAAATTCACTAGCTTTTGTATACGGAGCAACTACAAATCTATTGTAAAACTCTGGAATATAGTATTGATTGTAAAAGAGTTTGTAAATAGCTCTATCTTCCCAGCTCTTATCAAAACCACCTTTTGTATATTTATAGACTGTAAATAAAATTGCACTAACAACCAAAGTAGTTGTCACGCCAATAAGCATAAAGAATTCACCCTGACTAATCTCTGGCTCCAAGATATGCATAGCCCTCTCAAGAAGTGCGATAAGCGAATGCTCAAAGAAACCTGCGATAATAGCAAGAACAGCAAGTGGTGCCATAGCGTACAGCATATATGGATACGCTTCGTGTGGATGAAGTTTTGGGAAATGCTCTTTGTAGTTCTCTTTTCCAAAGAATACCAGCATGATAAGTCTAAATCCATAAAACGCAGTCATACCAGCTGTAACCAATAGTGAGAACCACAATACATGATGGTCAGTTGCAAAAGCCACTTCTAGGATTTTGTCTTTTGAGAAGAATCCAGCGAACGGATAGATACCAGCAAGTGCGATAGACGCCAAAATCATCATAATAGCTGTCGGCTTCATAAGCTTGTAAAGCCCGCCCATTTTTTTGATGTCAAGCTCATCGTGCATTGCGTGCATAACATTTCCAGCGCCTAGGAATAGTAGAGCTTTGAAGAATGCGTGAGTCATAAGGTGAAATAGTGCCACCCAATAAGCTCCAAGACCAGCCGCAACAAACATGTAACCTAGCTGTGAGAGAGTAGAGTAAGCGACGATTCTCTTTAGGTCACGATTGACCAGACCCATTGTAGCCGCAAATGCCGCCACAAATGTACCCATACAAGCTATGAAGTAGCTAACATCTGGAGTTAGGCTAAATAGGTCGTGACATCTAACAACAAGATAGACACCCGCAGTAACCATCGTAGCCGCATGGATAAGAGCTGAAACTGGAGTTGGACCCTCCATCGCATCTGCAAGCCAAGTGTGGAATGGGAACTGTGCAGATTTACCCATGGCACCAATAAATAGTAGCGCTGCAGCAATCGTCAGTGTACCAGAGTCTATTACTTTCGCGTGAGCAAAAACGATTTCGTATTTGAGGCTTCCAACATTCCAAAACAGAAGCGCCATACCCATAAGCATCGCAAGGTCAGCAACCCTATTCATAATAAATGCTTCATTTGCTGCCCAAGTCGCAAAAGGTTTTTTGTACCAAAAGCCGATAAGTAACCAAGAACAAAGACCAACACCTTCCCAACCTATAAACAAGCCAGCGAAGTTGTCAGACATAACCAAAATCATCATTGAGAAAACAAAGAGTGATAGATAACTAAAGAATCTGTTAAATCCTTCATCGTGAGCCATATAGCCGATAGAGTAAATATGTACCATCGTAGATACTATTGTCACTACACACATCATCACAATAGAAATCTCGTCAGCCACAAAACCAAAGTCTATAGAGACATTTCCAGCTGCAATCCATTCAAAAAGTGTAGTCTTAACAACAGTTCCGCCCATAACAACTGTGAGTAAATATAGCGAGCTTGCAGTACCGATAGCCAACAGCAGCGACGGTACAATGCCTGCGAGCAAAGTCTTCTTTTTTTCACCAAAAAGTGCGGCAAATATAGAACCTACGAGAGGAGCAAAAAGAGCCGTTAGTAGTAGTTTTTCCATGCTTCCTCCTAGCCTTTCATGATTTGTAGATTATCTAGGTCAACAGAACCCATTCGTTTGTACATCAATATCAAAAATCCAAGTCCAACTGCAACTTCTGAAGCTGCAATAGCGATAATAAAAAACGCCATAATTTGACCTTGGAGATTGTTTGTAAAGTATGAAATAGCTGCCAAAGCAATATTTGCAGCATTCAACAAAATCTCGCTTGCAAAAAATAGCATCAATAGATTTTTTCGTCTAATAACACCAAAAAGTCCAATCATAAAAAGCAGAGCTGACAACAGCAAGTAGTGGTTTAGAGTTAGTGCCATATTATTCTCCTTGCTCTTGGTTTAGTTTTAGGTCTTCATAGTGTCTATCGTGCGGGTCAATAGTCGTGGTGTAACTATCATCCATTCTTTTGCCAGCCAAAACGATGCCAGCAATCATTGCCACGAGAAGCATAATAGAAGCCATCTCAAATGCCAAAAGATAATCAGTAAAAAGCACCATACCGACATCTTGTGGATTCTTGCTTCCATCTAGTGTTTTTGAGCTCTGCCCAAGAACAACAGGAACAGTTAGCATTGCAACTAGCAATACTGCTGAGGCAACACTGAGAGTAAATATTGATTTGTTGCTAGTAATTTTCTCATTGACAGGTTTTGCACTATCAAAAAACATCATACCGAATGCATAAATAGCCATAACCGCACCCGCGTAAACTACGATTTGGACAACACCCAAGAAATCCGCATTTAGCAAGAAGAAAAATCCGGATATAAAAATCATACCGGCCGCAAGCGATGCCATCGCATAGACAACATTTTTGTTCGTGACAGTATTTAGAAATGACGCTGCCGTCAATGCTCCAAAAGTATAAAAAGCCAAAGTTTCAAACATATTTTCCATCCTTAATACGCAAGCGGAGTTTGTTTTATTTTGCTATCAGCATCCACGCTTATAGCACCGAAGCCTTCAAACTCTTTTTGTTTGCCTGCTTTGAGAAAATCAATAGGTGTCAACATATCATCTTTGATAGCGAAATGTGCTCTCTGCTCGCTTGCATTTTCATATCTTGCTCCATGAACGATAGCAAGTTCAGGGCAAACATCTGCACAATACCCACAAAATATGCAACGACCAAGATTGATAGAGTATTCACCAATAGCTTTTCTGCCATTTTCGTCTTGAAAAGTATCCATTCTAATACATTTACTGATACAGATTTTTTCACAAAGTCCGCATCCAATACATCTCTCATTACCACTTTCCATCAGACGAAGTAGCTCATGAATCGCTCTATATCTCGGTCCTATTGGTAGCTTCTCTTTTGGATATTGGACAGTATGAATGTCAAATTTGACCATCTCTTTGAAAACTATCCAAAGTCCAACAAAAAGCTCTGCTCTAAATGTTCGCTTCATCACTCTAGCAAATCTAGCCATAGGCGTAGTTGGATAACTCTCGATATGAATATCTTTGTAACTTCCTAAATTTTTACTCATTACCTCTCCTTACGCCAAAATCATAAAGCCAGTGGCCAAAATGTTTACAACCGCCATCGGCATAAGCACTTTCCAGCACAACCACATCAATTGGTCTGGTCTAACATGTGGCCAAGCAGCTCTTACCCACAAAAACAAGAATATAAAAAACGACGCTTTCAAAATAACTGCAATGCCACCAGGGATAAATCCAAGCGGATTGAAGCCACCAAAAAATATGATGCTAATCAAAAATGCAATCGTGAACATATTTGCATACTCACCGATAAAGAACAAGCCCCACTTGATACCACTATACTCTGTCGCATAACCAGATACAACCTCTGCTTCGTGCTCTAGCAGGTCAAACGGCGTTCTATTCGTCTCAGCATATCCTGCAATCGCAAACAAGAAGAATGCAACTGGTTGGCACCAGATTAGCCAGTGAGTAATACCACCTGATTGGTAATTGTTTATATCTATTAGGGATAGCGAGCCAACCAACATAAGAGGTGCAAGAAGTGCAAAGCCTGATACAACCTCGAAGCTCAGCATCTGAATCATCGTCCTAGCACCGCCAAGAAGCGCCCATTTGTTCCTTGATGAAACACCAGCGAAAAGCGGACCGTACATCCCAGTTGCCATTACAGACATAACAAATAGCACACCTACATTTACATCAGACACTATTGGTCTAACAGTATGTCCTGCAATCGTGAATTCTGGCAGAAATGGAATTCCAGCCATCGCTATAAATGCAGTCGCCGCTGTGATGACAGGAGCCAAGATAAATGTAGGTCTCATCGCACCCGTCGGTATGATGTCCTCTTTTGTTATCATCTTGATACCATCAGCTGCAATTTGTAGCAATCCATATGGTCCAACATGCATAGGTCCAAGTCTTCGCTGCATAAAAGCAAGCACTTTTCTCTCGATATAAGTTGTAAAACCACCTAGTGCAGAGAAAACAAGCACGATGACTAGGGCTTTTATAAGCGTTTCAACTATCAATATTGTTGTATTGTCCATGTTTAACCTTTAGTTAGAGTAGCGTTTTGGAATGCAAATTTACCTGCGTAAGCTTTTGCAGAACCACTATTTGACGCAAATGTCGGAATCATCGATAGCGAACCTATCAGTTTTGTATCTACGGCAACCTTTAGCTTCATTGCAGCACCATCTATTGCCACAGTTACGCTATCTCCGTTTGACAGCTCATGCCCCTGAGCAAAATATGCGGAACATCTCAGCACATCATTTTCAGATGCTATTTGTGAGCATTTAGCCGTGAAGTCATTGAACTGCAAAACAGGATTTGAAGCATAAACGACTGTACCGCCTAGTATTACGCTCTCATCTGGCTTCACAAATGATACCGCTTTTGTCTCACAACTTGAGCTATCAACCACATAGCCTATATTGCAGCTACCGTCATTTCCAAAGTTATTTGGTAGGTCATCGAATTTAACTCCTTTGAACCCTTTTGACAGTGGGAGCCTTCTAGTCCAATCAATAGTCTCTCTCGCTCCAATATCAAGAGCATTCAAAATATCATTTAGCTCATATCCATCAAAACCGAGTGCAGCGTTTAGCACTACGACTCTTTTGTCAACTGACACAATCGTGCCCTCTTGCTGATTTAGAGCTGGCATTGCTAGTGTTGTTTCGTTGGACTCTCCACTAAGTGATGTCAATACAAAATCAGCTTCCTCGTTATAGCCAACACAATAACCATCGCAAGTCTCGTCCAAATCACAAATCAACGAAACGCCAAGACTATTTGTAGCTGTTGGGATTATAACTACGCTAAATTCACTACTTGTTTTTAGTATTCCTGCTAGTTTTGCGATTTCGGCAGCTCTAGGGTGAGAATACAAATCAGAACCAAGCACCAAAATTGGTCTATCTTTTTTGGCATATAGTGCTTCTATTTTTTCTACACTGTCAGCCTCAAGCCCCATCAATTCGAGAAGTTTTGAGCTTTTTACCTCAACCTCTTTTGTGATACTCTCTTCAACCTCTTTTGTGACAGTTTTTTGCACTTCGCTAACTACGCCGTTTTCATCGGTTACGCTCTCAGTTACTAGCTCTTCTACTTTTTTCTTGATTTTTTCTGTAACTGTTTTTTTGTAAGTAACATCCATACTTTCGAGATATTTCACATGTTCTGCTGGGAGCTTGCTTCTATCTGCGAACATATCAAGCAGTAGCCACATCGCTATTTCTTCTGAGCCAGCCTTATTGACAAGTGCGAGCAGATTTTTATTCATCGAGCCAACAACCGAGTCAAAAACTGGATGGAAATAGAGAGCCGAGCCTTTGTTCATTGTCAGCGCATTATTGACTGCAAACCGTATCATCGGAGCATCTGTTTTGAGTTCAGAACCAATTGAGACTACAAAGTTTGCTGCATGGATAGCTTTTGTATCGCCGTCATACAGGGTTTCGCCGCTAACAGATGCGTACTCTTTTAGGAATTTGGAATATCTCAAAGCCTCAGCGTTGATTAGTTTTACACCTAGTTGTTCTTTTAGTGTCTGAAGCATCATCGCTTCTTCATTTGTGATTAGGCTGTTAAACTTGATGGCTTTTGCTTTTTTGAATGCCTCTACCGCGCTTGCAAATGCTTTTGCATCTTTGCTTGCTTTGTTCGCATAATCAAATCCAAATCGTCCCGCACCACATAGGCTTTGGAAGTTGTACTCATTTGTCACACGATAGATTTTTGGTTCGTTGTTTTCGATAGCTGTGTGTTTGACTTCGTAGTTTAGTTGGCATGCTGATGAGCAGTGCGCGCAAGCACTAGGGATAGATGTTAGCTCCCAAGCATTTGATTTGTATGTAAAATCGCTTGCTGTCAAAGCACCAACTGGACAAACTGAAATACACTCGCCGCACATAGTACAATCAAGATTTTCACCTGCTTTTGCACCGATTACGCTTTTGTTCATCTTGTTCCAGATAGTAAATGCATTTTTCGGCATTGTCTCTTTGAACTCTTTGTCTAGCTCCGCTCCACCCCTAGCTACAGTACCTAGTGCATTATCACCGACCATGTCTTTACATACAGTCAC
Organism: uncultured Campylobacteraceae bacterium; assembly: GCA_964577355.1. Taxonomy (GTDB): domain Bacteria; phylum Campylobacterota; class Campylobacteria; order Campylobacterales; family UBA6016; genus CAZNYV01. Next base: position 5,372 of record CAZNYV010000019.1, on the reverse strand, counting down.
ACATCTCTCGCACACGATACAAAGAGAAGCATCATACTTAATAAGCCCCCAATCCTTGATAGGTCTATGGCAGTCTGCTACTTTGAAGTTTTGGCAATCCACACCCATCTCCATCGTATAGTTTTGCAGTTCGCAACTACCAGATTTGTCGCAAACACCGCACTCCAAAGGATGGTTTACATCATAAACCTCCATAATTGCACGGCGCTCTGTCTTGACCTCTTCTGTATTTGTTAGTACTTGCATCCCCTCTTTTGGTTTTGCGTTACATGCAAAAACCTGTTTGCCATCAGCTTCGACCAAACAAAGCCTGCAAGCCAAAGATGCTGAACATCTATTCAGATAGCAAATAGCTGGAATAAAATGCCCCTAAGACCTAGCTATATTTAATATTGGCTCACTATCTTCCCCGACAATCGGTTTCCCATCAATAAAAAAATTTACTTTTCCCATTTAACTTTCCAACTTATAAATCTTTGCTTTTGCAATCTTGTAGCTATCGCCAAAAGAGTTACTTTGCAGTAGTGCTATAGTACCTTTCATGTCGCCATCTAGTACAAACCTTCGTTGAAGTTTTTTACCCCCTACTTCAACCTCGAGCCGAGCCCCGTCAGCTATTTTTGCTGCCATCATAAATGCCTTTGAACCTAACATTATATCATCGTGAGAACCTTTTTCTTGACTATTTTTTGTAGTAAAAACAAAATCCAATGGTGGGTTTGAAGTGTATACGAGCACACCATTCATCTCACCTATAGAGTCGATTTCTTCGAGAGACTCCGCCACACATTCAGAATGAATTTCATTCAAGAGATACCCTCTAGCATCTCTACCATCATTTTTATAGAAATTTTCTAGTTCATCAAAACCAATCTTTTGATAACCTTTTGATTGCGGTAGCATGACTGTCAAGTCTATAGTGTTTTTATATTTCAAATCAATATTCATGCTAGAGACTATATCATTTAGGCAGTAACCACCAAAAGTGAGAGCCACATTTATCGGCACAACTCTTTTGTCTATGCTTGTGAGTGTTCCCTCTTGCTGATTTAGAGCTGGCATTGCAACTACACTTTCCGAAGACTCTTTGGATGAAGAGAGTTCAAAATCTCCACTCGCATTGTATCCAACACTAAAGCCATAATCACCATCACTATCAAGGTCACAAATCAAACTAACACCCAGTGTATTTGTAGCTGTCGGCATTATCAGCACTTTGAAATCTGAACATCTCTCCAAAACACCAGCCATTTTTGCGATTTGAACAGCTTTTGGATGGGTGAACAAGTCAGCGCCAAGTATCAGTGTCGGTGATTGTTTTCTACTTTTTGCTTTTAATATCGAGTGTTGCTCTTCTTCGTCAAAACTACACTCGGAAGATATATAGCCCAAGTCAAGCTCGTCAAAATAAGCCTTCTCATCGCCAATCATCTTTGATTTATCTGCAAACATATTGGCTAGTATTGCCATCACACCATTTTCACTAGCTGGTTCGTATTTGACATATTTTGTGACAACTAAACTCATCAATGCATCTTCTATCGGATGTGCATAAACCACTTCAGCATTTTTCTTTTTTGACGCTTCATTGATAGCAGACCTAACCATCGGATTGTCATTTGATACTTTTGTACCAAAAACAACTACATAGTCGCTATTTTTGATAGTTGACAAATCAGCACTATAATGTGAATTTCCACTGGCTTCAGAATATGCTCTTATGAACTGTTGATATTTCAGAGCTTCGTTATTGATTAGCTTGACACCTGTTTTTTCTTTTAGTTTTTGGAGTAACAACGCCTCTTCGTTCGTGATTGCGCTAGAAAATCTGATAGCCTTGGCTTTTTTCATCGCGTCAACTGCACTCTTGAGAGCTTTCTCATCTCTCACGCCGCTGTTGGCAAAGTCAAAATCAAATCTACCTTTGTGGCATAGCGAAGAGAACTCAAAGTCATTTGAAACTCTGTAAACTTTTTTGTTCATACTCTCAGGCGCATCCTGTTTTGTCTCGTAGTACAGTTGACAAGCCGAACTGCAATGTGAACAAGCACTTGGCGTTTTGGTCAACTCCCATGCATTTGAGCTATATTTGAAATCTTTTGCAATAAGAGCTCCAACAGGGCAAACAGCTATACACTCACCACAAAATGTACAATCAAGTGTGTCACTGTTTTTTGGGATTATGCTTGATTTGTAGCCACCATACTGGATAGCGATAGCATCATCACCTACTATTTCATTGCACACATGAACACATTTTTCACAAAGTACACAAAGAGACGGGTCATATTGGATGAAATTCCACTCTTTTATCTCTCGTTTTTGCTCTTTTGCCATGAATTTTTGGGCTGTTATGCCAAATTCTAGCGTCTTATTTTGGAGTGTACATTCACCTGATTTGTCACAAACACCGCATTCCAAAGGATGATTGACACAATAGAGCTCCATAATATTTTTTCTGTGCAACTCTAGCTTTTGACTATTTATTGTAACTTTTAGTCCATCGACGACTTTTGTCTGGCAAGAGAGCACAAATCCATCCTGACCTTCGACTTCAACCACACAAAGCCTACAAGATGAAATCGGCTCGCATTTTTGCAGGTAGCATAGTGTCGGTATATAATATCCAGCTCTTCTAGCGGCACCCAGAATCGTATCGCCTTTTTTGGCTATTATTTCATTGTTGTCTATAAAAAATTTCATTTCACCCATATCACACCGCCGCCATCGCTATGTAGTAACATCTCATACAACGATTTGCTTCGTCGATTGCTTGTTCTCTCGTAAGTCCAAAATTGACCTCAAGGTTGTTGTATTTTCGCTCTTCAACACCGAGAATCTCACTATGCTCTCTTTTTGCACCAGCTAGCCAGCCTGTGATTTTCTCTTTTTTGTTATAGACTTTGAGATGTTTTAGGTGGTCTTCCATTATCTCATCGTCAGTTCTATATACCTTGCCTTCTCGCAGGTATCTGCTCATCACGCTCGCTGCTCTTTTGGCTTGACCGACCGCATTTACGATAGTCATCGGACCATATTCACAGTCTCCGGCGGCAAAGATTTTTTCTCTATTTGTGGCATAAGTTTTGCCATCTGTCAGCACGGTGTTCCAGCTAGTTTTGGCTATCTCCCACTCTTCTGGTAGCAAACTCAAATCCGCATCTTGTGATACCGCAGGAATCAATATGTCGCAATCCATCTCAAAGCTTTTGCCTTCTGCTTTTAGCATTTGTGGCTTGCCACCATTTGGGTCTGGAACTAGCTCATACATATCGATGAGTAGTTTTGTGATTTTGTTGTTTTCGTCCGTAAAAATCTCGTCTATCGCACTATAAAATATGAATTCCACGCCCTCTTCGACAGCTTCGTGATACTCTTCAAGCGAGGTATTATTGACAATCGTTCGCTCATCTCTACGATATAGCATCACAACTCTTTTGGCATTTGCCCTAATGGAGCATCTCACAACATCCATAGAGGTGAATCCGCCTCCGACACACACAACAGTTTTGCCACTCAAATCAACTGGTTTGCCGATGTTGTATTTGGTATAAAGATTGATTTCATCCAAGAATGGAATCGCCATCCAATAGCCCTCTGAGTGAACATTTTCATTTTTGGCTCTGATTTTCTTGGATAGCCTAGCACCCGTCGCAACAAGCACAGCATCATAGCTACTCTCAAACTCTCTCATCATGTCGGCAGTAACTCGCGTATTTGTGATAAAGTTCGCACCGACGCTTTTGACTGCTTCTATATCCTGGTTGTATTTTCCTATCGGCATCCTATACTCTGGCACACCTACAGCAACCTCACCACCTAGTACAGGAAGCTCCTCATAAATATCGCAATCAACACCGTCAAGACAAAGATAATACGCTCCAGCAAGCCCAGCAGGACCAGCACCGATAATTGCTACTTTTTTGCCAACTGAGGCTTTTTTTGGCATCGGATGGAACCAACCAGAGTCTCTATCTGTCTCATAATCAGCACCGATTCTCTTGAGCGCCATGATAGAAATTGGTTCATCCAGATTAGTCCGCCTGCACGCATTTTCACATGGATGAGGACAAACTCTACCACATACATGAGCCAGTGGCATTGTTTGACGAGTCGCCATCAATGACTCTTCAAATCTCAAGTCCCTTATTCCCTCAATATATGCTGGAATATCCACATGAGCTGGACAAACATCCATACAAGGTGCTGTTACTTTTGCATTGTAATCAACATCTACCTTGTCATAATCAGGCGATTTTTTCTTGTTGTTTATCAAATCTTCAAATCTAACACCAAAATGTTCCATCAAATCAAGCAGTGGATTCGGAACAGTTTTGCCTATTTCGCACTTACTAGTTAGTTTCATCGAGCCGCATATCTCTTTTAGGTGAGCCAAATCGGTTGTTACACCCTCACCTCTAGCTATTTTGTCAAGCGTATCATAAAGTATTCTACCGCCCCATCTTCCAGGTGCGCATCTACCACACGCCTCAGAATACACCTGATATGTTTTGGCATACTCCATAGCAAGTCGTACAACATCAATATTGGCATCAAAAATAACAACGCCATCCCACCCTATGAATGCTTTTGTCTTTCTTTCACTATCGTATTCGGCAGGTATGTGAAGTTTTAGTTGAACAGCTTCGTCACCAGTTTTACCCCTGTTGTCAATAAGCTCTCCTTGCCAAGATGAGAAAACTACATCTATCATTATTACTTCTTGACCACTATTGTCCAGTCAACTTCATTGAACTTGAGTGAGTTCATTAGTGTATAACCGTTTTCTTTTATAGTATCTGCACTTTTTTGTACAGGCGTGAAGTCCCCAACTTCAAACAAAAATATTGCTACTTCTTCTTTTGCTACTTCTTTATTCATTATTTCAAGCATTCTGTCATAAAAATCTGCTTTTAAATGTCTTAGATCGAACCTTTTCATTATCTATCGACCTCCCCAAATACAGTATTTGAACTACCTATCATCGTAACAACATCCGCTAAGTAACTTCCCGGTAGCCACGCTTGGAGTATGCCAGTATGCCAGAAGCTAGGTGCTCTGACTTTTAGTCTATATGGATAAGGCTCGCCCTCACTTCGGATGAAGAATCCAAGCTCGCCTTTTGGTGATTCTACTGCTACATACACCTCGCCAACTGGCGGTCTCATGCCTTGCGTAACAAGCACGAAATGTTGCATTAGAGAGTAGTTTTGGGTCATTATCTGCTCTTTTGGCGCACTCACATATTGCGGTGCATGAGCCATTATTTGACTATCGGTTGATGGGTATAGATTGATACATTGGTCAATAATTTTGACGCACTCTCTCATCTCTAACATATAGCATTTATATCTTCCGTAGCTATCGTTTGT
>CAZNYV010000018.1:5802-20336 GCA_964577355.1 uncultured Campylobacteraceae bacterium | reverse complement strand
TTATTTCGAGTTTTTGTCTGATGGCTTCGGGATATTTGTATGTGCCGTGCCACCTGTCTCCATCAAAGCCCAAATACTCTTTTATACGAAAATCTATTCCCTCAGACAAGCACTTTGCCTGAACCTCTTTGATATGCGCTTCATTCCACGGAGTCATCACGGCGTACAGCCCGACATAAAAACCTGCATCTCGCATCTTGTGATGACGGATTATCAAATCATTTATATCATTTTGCCCAGGATGGTAACTGACACGAATCGCTGCGTATTTAGCATCTCTAGTGAATTTCTTTGGATCAATACGCCTTGTAAATTCATCTATATCAAACATAAAGTTGGTAAGCAGGTCTAGCTTCACATCATCTCTTACACCATTTACTACTTCATAAAATCCATTGTAAAGAGTCGGTTCACCACCCTGAAGAGTGATAGGCAAATCATCCCTACCTATCTCAAGCCGATTCAGAAAATCTATCCAAGACTTTGCATCCAAATGTTTTCTAGCTACTTTCGAGCGACTCGAACCCTCTTCATTTAAATTTATACAGTAACTACACGACAGGTTGCACGCAAGCGACAAAAACACAGCTATATAATTATAATTTTCTGGTACTACTATTTTTTCCAAATTTTTAACTCTCCAAACTTACTGCATACTTATCGGCACTTTTGGATAAAAATTCAACAAGCGACTCACCACTCATCTCTGGAAAAGTGTTCAGATAGACATCTATCACATATCCGTAGATATGTGGATCCACAAAGCCCTCAAAGAAAAATCTATCCATCGGCATACCAACTTCAATAGCTTTTTCACGCACACTCTCTATATTTCCACCACCACACGCTAGATAAACAGTATTTGGACACTGTTTCATAATCTCCGCCACCGCGCCTAGGTACTCATAATTATTTAGTTTTACTAGGCGACCTATGGCACCAAGTATCACCGTATCTTCTGAAAACCTAGCTCTGACATAGCCTGCCAATGCTTTGTTTTTTTCTTCCTCAGGCTTCGTAAACATCTCATCAGTCTGATACTCAAAATGCTCAACAATATAATCGCTCTGCTTTTGGTGAGTGTTTGCTGGAATATGCGTTATTCTTTTATCTATATTTGGTATGTCATATTCAAAATTCCCATGCACCCAAAAAATCTGTTTTGGCGCAACGCGTGTAGATACCAAAAAGTCAGATACACCATATCCGTTGTTCGGGCTGATCAATATATCCGCGCCATCATCAAGTATTCTGTCTCGAATCAATAGTGCTTTTTCCAGATGGCTATAGTAAAAACCCTGCAAATGCAAATGCGAAGCTGGATCAACAACTTGAACACCTATGTCAGTGTACATTTTGCGTGCTTCTGGGTCAGAATCACTCTTTTCTATCAAGTCCATATTGTAAATAATCACTCTGTATTTACTTTTAAACTCTACATCTTTCATCAAGCTGTTCAACACTGACCACTCTACCTGAAATGGCGCATTCTTGACCAATCTGTCTCGCAAAAATCCTATAACTTGCCTGCCATCAGTTTGTTTGTCTATTTCAATCGTTTTTATATTATTTACATTTGACGGTGTCGGCTTAAAAGCAAACAGAGAAAAGCATGGCTTGCACGCTTCCATACCGTGCCTGTTTGCCCAGTCTATGTAATACTCAGAAGTTTTACGGCTTATAGAGTTATTAAACTCTCTCCACTCCATATGTGTTTGATATGAGTTACCCATCACATGATAGATAAAAAACTGCAAATACATAACCTCATCACACTCATCTCTTGCTATGTGCTCATAAAGCAATCTCTTCCAGTTCTCGTAAAACTGCGGCCAGCCAGCATGAGAAAATAGTGGTTGATATTGCCAATAAGAGTGCAATATCCAGTCAAATATTGACCGCCTCTGACAATGCTTTAGTGAAAAATAGAATTGCGGTTCAAATAGAGGCTCCAAAAAAACCATAAAATCTTTTGCAGAAACCTCTACGGCTGTAAAAAGTGAAACAATCGTATCACTATTTACGACAGACATAACCTCGTGCAAATGAACAATACACAGCCTTCTGACAAATATTCCAAGTGCCTCATTTGCCCTACCGTCCAAGATACCTAGATAAAACTCCAAAATCACCATATATACTTTTTCAAGCTCACTCAGGGTGTCGGCATCAAACACTTCCTGCAATCCAGCTATTGTAGTTGCGGCTTTTGGATGACTTCCTAGATTTTTGGCATTTATAAATAGATTGAACACAACCAAGTCGGCTATCTCTGGCAAATTACCCGCATCTATGGTAAGCTGAAATAGTAGCTCTCGAATCAACTCACAAATAGAAGTAGTATCTACTCCAGCATCAGATATGGCGTGTCTAGCATCAATCGAAACAAGTCTCTGAAACAATAATTTGAACTCATCAAGCTCTATTTCACCACGCAAAAACTCTTCGGATTGTCTCAAAAATTCAGCACTATCAGTAATGGTCAAAATATCTTTTACGCTCATCATTATCCTAATTTATTGGCTGTATATCGGCAAAAATCACAAAACCACAAACCATGGGTTGTGCATATCGTCTTTGTTATACTGCAACATTCGCTGAGTTCCATGCTCTATAACTTTCTTATCACACTCCCTCACAATTGCATCAGCCGCAGCCGTGTCCCACTCCATCGTCGGAGCCAATCTAGGATAAATATCCGCAACACCCTCTGCTACAAGACAAAGTTTAAGAGAGCTTCCCATTGATATGAATACCTTCTCTTTGTCGGTTTTAATATCATCAATAAACGCCTCAGTATCGTTCGAAGTATGGGATTTACTGCCCACTATGACAAAACTGCCGTCACTCCGAGCTTGTGGCATTTTCGAGGTTGTTTGATTCCTGATAACAAATGCACCATCGCCTCTTTTGGCAAAATACAATACATCTATCGCGGGCGCATACACGACGCCCAAGACTGGCTCACCACTTTGAATCAATGCAATGTTTACAGTAAATTCACCATTTTTTTTGATAAACTCTTTTGTGCCATCAAGCGGGTCAACAAGCCAAAAGTATTCATACTCTCGTCTTGTTTCATACGGAATCTCTCTGTTTTCTTCAGAGATTATCGGAATATGTGGATATAGTCCCAAAAGATGCGAGCAAATAATATCATTTGCCACTCTGTCAGCCTCTGTTAGAGGTGATTTATCATCTTTGTATTCAACTGTAAAATCTCTACGGTATACATTCATTATAGCCTCACCAGCCAGTTTGGCTATACTCGCAATTTCGATAATAATGATGCTTTTCAACAAATCATGTACCTAAAAACTAAGAATCAAAAACAACATACACAGCGTCTGCATTTTTGGCACTAGCCCTACCTTTTTCCACAAGCTCGACAGGGTCAGAACCCCGAAGCTTTGTATCAACAAATATCATCGCAAAAGCCTCGTTGGCATATGTACTATAAAACTCAATCGCCCTACTAAAAACAGTCACCCTGATATGTTTATTTTGTGACAGAAGTGAGATTTTCAATTTTTGCCCAAGCGTTACATCACCTGTCACAACAGCAAATTTGACAGTCATTGATTTTTGGTATTTCAAGAATGTGTTATAGAGTATCTTGTCAGTGTCTTTCATCAAATCTTTATTTAGTCGCATAAGATAGTATTTGACAAATGTCATCGTACTAAAAGTTCCATCCACTGCTTGCGAATAAAAGCTAGAAATAATCACCTCCGACATGGTTGCTTTTTTGTACAGTCTAGTATCGAACGCATCAGCAAGCCTGTTGATAAGTTTGCCAAAACTCTTCTTCAACAGCTCTTTGTTTTCTTTGTAAAAAGTCGGGAACTCTTCGGTATATTTTTTCTCAAAATCCTGCAAAATCTGTCTCAAGTTCTCCTGAATCGGAGTACTTGTAGCAATCTCACTATCCATTTGTGTCTTTTCGTCTTTTTTCTTGGCAACCAATGCTCGCAATCTATCTTTTTCACTATCCTCGTCTGTAGCGCGTATTTTATTAACCAATGATGGCAACTCAACTTCCAACGATTTGGTTCTGTTGTTTAACATAACCATTTTGTCTCTTAGATTGCCATATGCCCTCAAAATAGCTACATACTCAATCTGATACTTCAAAAAATAATTTTTTGTCATACTGGCATCATCTGGATCGGCAATCTTTTCTAATATACCGTACAAATGCTCAGCCTTGACTATCTTTTGTCTAATATCTGCAAATTCATCTTGTGTAATTCTCTTGTCTAGCGTGGTTAGCTGCAACATTGTTTTTTCCAAAAACCTCTTGAGAACGGCATAGTCAAATTCAAAAGCTACATCACCTTGCATCAATCCATTATTCTCATCGAGCAATTCATAATGCTTTGAAAAAATATGACGCATGCACTCTTGCGGAGTTTTTGCAGGATTAATTTCTGTGATTTTGTCAAGCGCAGATTCAAGCTCTTTGACTTTTGCACTTACAATATCTTCTCGCCTCTTGTCTTCAAGCTCTTCTAGCTGAATGTCATCATTGGTACCCCAGAAATCAGCCTCATTCAAAAAAATATTATTTTTAAAAGATTGATACTTTGATGACTTGATGTCGCTTACTTTTTCTCTGTCGTCAAGCTGGTAAACAACATACATACCAACGGTTGGTATGCTCGATGTGTCGTGCCAACTTACCAACTTAAAATCATATGCTTTTTTGAGATTATCCATTATAGTGCCAGCACCAGAACTAGAACTGTAGTAGTTTATTTTTCCGTGCATTATCTATGACTTGTAATAAGTAATTTGTTTTGATTGACTATTTTGTCTGCCAAAATAAATGTGAAGTTTTGATACATTTTGGCGTGCGCAATCGCTTTTTCATTATCTATGTGATTGTTCAACCTAAATGTAAGAAGTGTTGTATTGTCGTCAACACAGATAACCGTAGCACTTCTTTTTTCCTTGGTGACCGGAGACATCTCACCAAAAACAGCTCCAGCATGAAGCTTTGCTACCTCTATTCTCTCAGTCATAGATTTTGCAATCTGAATACTCACAATACCTCTAATAATAAAATAGACTTGGTCACCATCACTACCCTGTCTGAACAATATCTCATTTTTGCCCAGTCTAAGCATTCCAATATTACTTGTCACGCTAAGCACCTCGGCATCATTCATATTTTGAAAAAAATTAAATCTTTCTCGCACTTTGAGCAGTGTTTGCTCAGCCTGAGTAAGCACCCTGCCATCTATTTCTGTTGCGACTTCGATTTTGACTCTTTTTGGCTCTTCGGGAGCCTCACTTACCAATGGCGTTTGCGCAAAAGTAGATGAAACAAAACCTTCTATAACTTTTTGAAGATTATCATAATGAGTAAAATAAAAAAACGGTTTATCATCGCGCACGACATCAACAATCTTTGTATCAGCACTTAGTAAAGCACCGGTAGATTCAACATATTCAGCCAATGATACTGTTTTTGAAGCCTCTATCATTATCTCTCTTGCATATTTTAATTTGCGCTTATTATGACAAAAAGAACCTATGGTGTGAGCAAAAATTATGGCTGTTTTGGTAAAATAGCGACTACTTTTACAGAGGAGCCTTTGATATGCTAATAGACTATAGTAAAATCCTAAACGAATTCGAGTACGACAGCGATAGAGAGTGCTGGATTAGGACAACTGACGGAAAAGCTTTTCACATCATAGAAAAAGATGAGAACGATATGGCGAGAGTTAGCGAAATATCACTTGACTCTTAAATAGATTTAATGCGCTTAGCTGGCACACCAACAGCTAGGCTAAAATCCTCGATATCCTTGATTGCAACACCTCCTGCGCCAAGCACTGAACCTTGACCTATCCTTACACACTGAATTACACTCGAACCAATACCTAGATGAGCTAGTCTGCCAACAGATACACCACCAGCTATTGACGCGCTCGGTGAAATATGAACAAAATCCTCCACTAGACAATCGTGTTCCACAACACAAGAGCTATTCAAAATAACTCCATCAAGAATCTTTGCATAGGCATTAACAACCACATTTGCCATCACAATCGAACCATTACCAATTGTAACACTACTCGCAATAGTTGCTCTTGGGTGAATCAGCGCTGGGAGTTCAAAACCGTTATCAAGTAGTTTGGCAAAAACCGCTTCTCTAGCCCTGTTTTGTCCAATTCCAAGAGCAAAACATATATCTTTCTTTTGCCTGACATCATCAAATGCAAGTACATCTTTACCACAAAAAGAACTTTTTGAACTATCATCATCGACAAAAAAAGCTACCTCATACCCACAAAGCTCCGCTATATCAGCTATCACTTTTCCGTGTCCGCTTGCTCCGTAAATCGCTATCTTTTTCAACTCTCACCTCGAAATTTTTCCATAGTCACATGACCATCTTGCGAGACACCATCTCTAACTAGGACTTTTTTGGCTGTTAGGAGTAGTATCTTCAAGTCAAACCAAAATGAGATATTTTCCACATACTCCACATCATATCGAAACTTCTCAGCCCAACCAATCGCATTTCTACCGTTGATTTGAGCCCATCCGGTGATACCAGGCTTGACATTGTGTCTTTTTGCCTGCTCTGCCGAATAGAGTGGCAAATACTCAACAAGCAGTGGTCTTGGTCCTATAAAACTCATATCTCCCTTGAGCACATTGAATAGCTGTGGCAACTCATCCAAACTAGTACTTCGAACGAATTTACCAAACCCTCTAAGCCTCATATCATCTGGTAGCAGTTCGCCATCTGCACCTCGTTCATTTGTCATCGTACGGAACTTATAAACGGTAAATATTTTACCATCCTTTCCAGGGCGTGGCTGAGTAAACACAACAGGATACCCAACAAAAATGAGTCCCAAAAGATAAACAATCAATATTATAGGAGAAAACAAAATCAACAAACATAGCGCCAAACAAAAATCAAATAACGGCTTTAAAAAAAGTTTGTACATAAATTTAGATTTTTAGCTTGTAAATCTTCAGTTCTGAGGACATAAACACCGGAGCAAAGAGTGTCTTATCATAGTTTTCTAGCAAAAACATCTGCACAAATAGTGAATCATACATCTCATCATCGGCTACAACAACACTATTCAAATTTGGCAAATAGATAACATTGAGCGTACCATTTGGATTTACTGTTTTTTCACTTTTAAGCAATCTTCCATCCTGTCTATAACTGCTCGTAGCATACCTGCCAACATTTATACCATTATTGGTGATATAGAGCTTCATATCCTGTTTGTCGAGTAACTTTTGTCCATTGCGGTAGAGTCCATCCGACCTATCTTCAATATTTTCATAAAAATTGAAGAAATTTTCGCTTTTTGACGCACCTGTTGCAAGATTTATATTCGAAAACAGCTTGATAGTAGGCAGAATCTCCATCATCTGATATGGCAAATACAGATAAGCATCTCTTGTTTTCTTGGCTGGTTTGAAATCAGTTGACGACAGTAAAAGCAGATAGTCTTCGTATCTCTTTTTGTCTGTATTTGCAGTTTTTAGCATATATTCAAATGTTGAAATGTTTTGCTCTTGCCCTTTTGCGATAAGCTCTTCATATCTCTCAGTAGTCTCGCGCATCATATTTGCAGCGAGTCGCTGATTTGTAGCGCAAAGTATACTTGACTCAATAAAGTTTGTACCGCCATCATGCTGACCGCCATCTGAGTGATTTTTGACATCAGCATAAAATCTAACAGGATAACCATAATCCCACCAAGCATATACATAATCCTCGCGAGATGCTATTTTGCCAAGCTGTGTCGTTATGTTGGCCTCTGTATTCGAATAAACAGTAGAGCTAGTATATCCATATATGTGGGCAAGGTTTGGTATGAGTGAGAAAAACATAAAAAACGACACAACAACCTGTTTCATAGGAGTGGTCAGGTTTCGAGATAGATAAAGTGCTAAATAAGCATATCCAAAAGCCATCACAGGAACAGCGTACACGGTAAATCTAAGCCCAGCTTTCATCGCCAAAAATCCAAGCCCTAGCATAGGGAGTGAGAGGATAAACGCTTTCTTGTCCTTGAATAACAAAATAAGCCCACCGAGAGCCAAGAAAAATGCAACAGCTGAACCTGATATTCTCTGAGAGAAGACCTCAAAATCAATATGCCCAGCCTCTCTGACAGTTTGGACAACATCATAATACTTGAAAGAAGAGTTGACTTCCATAGAGTTTTTGAGGAGATACGCTTTGAAGCTATTTATTGTAATCTCAAAACCACCAAAATACGCAAATACCGCCATGCCAACGAGAAGAACAAGCCAAAAAAGTTTGTCAAATATCTCGCCTTTGTACTTAAGTCCAACAACCAAGGCTACCACGAGAGGCAGTTTTATCAATATATCAAGCTGAGAAATTGCTATAAAACAAAACGCAAGAAGGATAAATATATCCCTCCTGCTTCGCTCAAAAACAATACAATAAAGCGTAGCAAGTCCGACAGTCCCGAGCATCAGAGTAAAAGACTGCGGATAACCCCAAATAGCAAAAACAAGCGAAACAACCAGACCCACTTCGGCTGCAAGTGTACGATTTTTGATAGATGCCAACAAAAAATAGAGTACAAACATCGGCAGTGGCAAAGCCAACATATCACTATCATAATAGCCAGTCATCGTACGGTTGTAGTAGCTATATGTAACACTTGCCAATATCGCCGCCAAGAAACCTAGAAGTGGTCTATCAAGATTGCGCCCTATAAGCACCATAGGCACGACTATGAGCGAGCCAAATACAGCTGGCATAAATAATATCAGGGTCTCAAAAGATATAAATGGCAATAGTTTTGCCAAGAAAGCAGTTACAATAGCAACAGGCTCAGTAACCGCACTCCTATCTCCAAACTCATGGTGCCCAGCTATCAAATCTCTAGCACCCTCAGCATAGTAATATCCGTCATTTGTATTTATCATGACTTGATTGTTGAAGATATAGCTAGCATCTCCACTTGCATAATAGTACCAATACAGTCTAGCTGCAAAAGCAAATATAAACGCTATAGCAATATATACAAGCGTAGTTTTGATTGGCATCTCATGGTTGATTTTTGTGATTTTTACCGCCTCTTTTGTAGCAGTTTTTGGCGCTCGTGGCTTGTGTGGTTTACTCATTTATTCCATATATCCTCAAGTGTGCTTTTACGATTTGTTTGACATCAAACAGCTCTTGAGCCATTTTTCGTCCATTTTGTCCGAATTTTACTCTTTTTTGGCTATCTATTATCAGTTTTTCTATAGCGTTTGACAGCGCAACTATATCTTTTGACGGCACTAGATAACCGTTTTGCTCATCTACTACACAATCTCTACAGCCAGTAACATCACTAGCCACAACAGGTTTTGATAGACTCATCGCCTCTAGCACGGTTCTGGGCAGTCCTTCACGATAGCTAGGCAGGACAAAAATATCCGCCCCGTCGATAAGCTCTCTTATATCGGCTCTTTCACCCAAATATTCGACCGCTGGATTTGAATGCATATATTCCTCGTCCAAAGCACTGTGATTGCCGACATCAACCCCACCAACATAGACAAAATGCACATTTGGATATTTGGCTTTTAAGATTTTTGCTGCTTCATAGAACTCAACCACCCCTTTGTGACGAATCGCACGACCAACCATGATGATTTTTACTCTTCCGTCATCTTTTTGAGCATTCTTACTCACCCACTCATCGGTATCGATTCCGACACCGTCGATTTTGAAAACTTTTTGTGCATCCACTATGCCACGAGAGACCATATACTCGGGGTCATCAGAGTTGACGAACATCACGCCGTCCGAGAGTTTGAAAATCTGAGCATAGAGTGTTTCTATCAATTTTCTGACAACTCTACTCTTCAGGTCATCTTCTAGATAAAAGCTCCCTAGCCCTTCGACTAGATTTATGATTTTTGGTACCTTCGCCGCTTTGCCCGCAAGTGTTCCATAGATATTTGGTTTGGCTGTAAAAGTATGCAAAATATCTAGCTTGAGCGGTTTTATAGCGTGGTAGATATTTTGGATAGCTTTTAGTTCTTTTAGGGGGTTTAGGCTTTTTCGCTCGATTTCGTAGGGTTTGACCTCTACTCCTGCCTCGCGGATTTTATCCAGAAATTGCCCCTCTGGAGCTATGGCTATAGGCGTATGCCCGAGACGCTTTAGCTCTAGCATCACAGGCAAGCGAAAGGCATATAGATTGAGATCTAGGTGAGAGAGGAAGCCGATAGTCAAGTCGTAGCCTTTTTGATAATATTTCTAGCCATACCGCCGAAAATCAGCCAGTGAAACGGCAACATCGCATACCAATAAATCCTGCCAAAAAGCCCATACGGATAAAAATATGCCGTTTGAATTAGATTTCCATCCTTGATAATCCACTCCAGCCAAGCCTTGCCTGGCAGCTTCATCTGAGCAAACAGCAATACTCTCTCATTTTCTCTTATGTCAACGACCTTCCAAAAATCCACACTATCGCCGACACGGAGTACTTTGTCATCCCTCCGTCCACGAGAGAGCCCATATCCACCAAATAGCTTGTCGATAAAACCTCTCACTCTCCAAAGCGACTCATAGCCAAACCAACCATTTTTGCCACCAACAGTGCTGATTACTTCATAAACTTTTTTTGGTTCACTTTTTTCGATTGACAAACTCTGCCTATCAGCAAAAATAGCATCAGCAATACCAGAGTGGTCAGTCTCCCAAGCCTCACCAGAAGCGTCCGACCAACGGCTGACAACTTGAGCATTTTGGATTTCATTCACAGCCTCTTTTACCGCCATTTGATAGCTGAGAGGTATGATTTGTGGGAAAAGTAGCTTGGCATTGTCATTCTTGACCACAACTTCACTTTTTAACCCTTCGATAAGCGCAGAAGCCACAGAGTATGGCACTGGCGTCATGAGTGTGAGCCAATAAGATGATAGTTTTGGGGAGAAAAATGGCACAGGCAAGAGTGTTCTCTTTAGTCCAACAGCGTTGGCATAACCCAGCAGAAGCTCCAAATAACTCATCTTTTCAGAGCCAATATCTATGATTGCATTGCCTACAACTTCGCTTTTAGCAGCAGTTGCTAGATACTCTATGACATCTCTTTGCGCACTAGGTTGACAGAGGGTATTTACCCATTTTGGGGTTATCATAAATGGAAGCTTCTCGACTAGATTTCTGATAATCTCAAAACTAGCAGACCCAGAGCCGATAATCACACCAGCACGGAACCATAGAGTCTGGACTTTGTCGCTTCGCGAGCTGAGGATTTCGCCAGTTTCTATTCGGCTGAGTAGATGCTCACTCGCACTCTCTTTTTCTCCGAGACCGCCTAGATATATGATGCGTTTCACACCAGCTCTCACACAAGCATCTACGAAATTTGTAGCGCTTTGGCGGTCTAACTCTTTGAAGTTTTTGGACTCCATCGAGTGAATCAGATAATAAGCCGTATCCACTCCAGCGAGCGCCCTATCGAGGCTTGGCACATCAAAGGAACTACCCTCAAAAACCTCGATATTTTGCTGATGTTTTACGCTTTGACCCTGCTTGACAAAAAGCCGAAGCGTTATTTCTCCTTGAGTCAAAAGTCTATTTTTGAGCCGCCTGCCAATATAGCCACTAGCACCTGTTAGGAGGATGGTCATCTAGACTCTACAACCCCATCTTCCCAGGGTTTAGGATGTTATTCGGGTCAAATGCCGCTTTGATAGCACGAAATAGATTCATCTCCTCGGGAGTAAATGCCATCGTCATAAACGGTGCTTTGGCTAGCCCTATGCCGTGTTCACCGCTAAGAGTGCCACCCAGCTTGATGGTCACCGCAAATACATCGTGAATAGCCTGCTCTGCTAGTTCCATCTTGTGCGGGTCGTTTTTGTCTGTCATCACATTTGTATGGACATTGCCATCCCCAGTGTGTCCAAAGCAAGGTATCGGCAGGCCGTATTTTTCGCTGATTTTGGCAAATTCTCTCAAAAGCTCAGGCAGTACAGCACGAGGCACTGTGATGTCTTCGTTTAGCTTTTTGTTTCCGTACACCTTGAGGCTTTGAGATGCGTTTCGCCTAGCGAACCATAGAGCATTTACCTCAGCAGAGTCTTTTGCTCTTTTGAACTCACTGCACCCATTCTCCACGAACACTCTCTCAAGCTCAGCCATCTGTCCGTCTAGGTCTATTTCCAGATTGCCGTCCACGTCGGTGATCAGTATCGCCCCAGCCTCAACTGGCAAGCCTTTTGCGTGCAACTGCTCGACCGCTCTGATAGTGAGATTGTCCAGAAACTCCATAGCCACAGGAGTGATGCCTGCCGCAAATGTTTTGAATACTGCATTCATCGCCGACTCTACCGTAGGAAAAACGCCCATCGCTGTTTTGGTCATTTTTGGTTTTGGGATGAGTTTTAGCGTGATTTCCGTCGTAACAGCGAGTGTACCTTCACTAGCTATCAAAATCCCACAGATGTTGTATCCTGCTACATCTTTTATCGTTTTTTTGCCAGCTTTTATGATGTCGCCATTTGGCAAAACGGCACGCATAGCCATGACGAAATCTTTTGTGATGCCATACTTCGCCGCTCTCATACCGCCAGCGTTTTCGGCTACATTTCCGCCAAGCGAGCTGTACTCTTGCGATGCTGGGTCTGGTGGATAGAACAACCCGACTTTTTCAACTGCTTCTTGGAGGTCTTTGTTGATGACACCTGGTTGCACTACGGCGACTAGGTTTTGCATGTCGATTTCAAGTATCTTGTTCATATGTTTTTCAAAACCAAGCACTATCCCACCGTTCGCAGGCAGTGCTCCACCTGTAAATCCGCTACCTGAGCCGCGAGGTACGATAGCGATTTTGTGTTCATTGCAGTATTTGAGTATTGCCGAAACATCATCCTCACACTTTGGAAACACAACAGCGTCAGGCTCATATCTAGTGCGAGTAGCATCGTAGCTGTAGGCTATCAGGTGAGCTTTGTCTATAAAACAGTTATCTTCGCCGACAATTTTTGTAATTGCCGAGATATGTTTTGCGTCTATCATCTCACACCTAATAATCTTTTGTAGTACTCTTCATAGTTTTTCACGCTTTCAGTCGCAAAACCAAGATAACCTGTATCGATTTTGCCAAGTCTGTGGAAAAATGGGCTCTCAAAGCTCTTGTCATTGGATGGGTCGAATGGTTCGGAGTTGATCACTTTCATAGAGCCACAATCAGTCTTATAAACCGTGTCGCCAATAGCAAAGTAGATATTTGCCACGCTATAGTCAACACAAAATTTTGTAAAATACTCTGCTGTCGGCTCGCCTTTTCTGTTGACCATCAATTTGAGCGCAATCAAATCAGGATGCACAGTCTGCTTGTCAAGCCTAGCCAATATCTTCAAATAGTCACCTTGATTTTTTGCCACTACCGCTGCTCTGTTTTCAAAAAGACCAAATACAATCTCATCGCCAACTTTTGGCAAAGTGATGTAAACAGGCAATGACTCTTGGGCTATATCTGTAATTACCTCAAATTTTATCTTTGCCATAGAGCCTTCAAGCCCGACAACAACTGCTTTTGCAGTTATTACTTTTCTACTGCCGTTGATCCAAGTCGTAGCCACACCGCTTTGACCGACTACTACGCCACCACCGCTAGCTATTGCGCCATATCCGTTGTCGATTATCTTCTCTATTTTCAATGCGCTCTCTGCAAAAAGTGCCGCGCAAGATATTATCAGCGCTAGAATCAGTTTTTTCATAGTTTACCTTTGTTGTTTGTTGATTTATTATACATACAATCCGCCGTTGACTTTTAGCGTCTCACCCGTGATATAGCTTGAGTGGTCGGAAAGCAAGAATGCCACCGCCTCCGCAACCTCACTAGGATTTGCAAAACGACCTAGTGGAATATTTGAAATGTACGCTTGTTTTATCTCGTCTTTGAGTCCAGCAGTCATATCAGTATCGATAAACCCTGGTGTGACACTATTAAATCTCACATTTCTACTCGCACCCTCTTTGGCAAAACTTTTGCTCATCGCTATCATTCCGCCTTTGCTCGCCGAGTAGTTGGTTTGACCAGCATTGCCCATCTCGCCAACAATACTAGCTACATTTACTACTGCGCCAAATCGACTTTTGCTCATCATTTTCAAAGCTTCACGACATCCGATAAATGCACCTGTAAGGTTAGCATTTACAACACTCAAAAATTCATCTGTTTTCATTCTGATAGCCAACTTGTCGTTTGTAATACCAGCATTGTTGACTAGATAGTCCAGCCCACCATCTGCCTCAGTTATCACTTTTAGACCAGCCAAGAATCCATCTTCGTCCGTAATGTCAAACTGCACAACTGCTGCTTTTCCACCACTATTTACAATTTCAGCCTGCAAAGCGTCTGCTAGTTCTGGTTTCGAGCGATAGTTTATCCATACCTTCAGACCCATACCTGCCAAAGTCTTCGCTATCTCAGCCCCGATTCCCCTACTAGCACCTGTTATTAGTACATTTTTTCCGCTAAATTTCAATTTCTATCTCCTTT